>JADMKJ010000237.1 GCA_015478855.1 Proteiniphilum sp. | reverse complement strand
ACATAGTAGGCACCATCGCTGTCCCAGCCCTGGTACAGGGGGATGATACCGATATGATCGCGACCAATAAGGAAAAGATCCTTCTCGATATCATAGAGGGCGAAAGCAAAGATTCCGTTGAGATCTTCCAGGAAGGCGGCGCCCTTGTCGCGGTATAACGCAAGGATCACCTCACAGTCCGATTGAGTCAGGAATTCGTAACTGTTCTCGTAATGTTTGCGTATCTCCCTGTGGTTATAAATCTCACCGTTCACGGCAAGGACCAGTTTACCATCTTTGCTGAACAGCGGTTGCTTTCCCGAAGCAGGATCTACTATTGCAAGACGTTCATGCGCCAGGATAGCGCTGTCACTGGAGAAGATGCCTGACCAGTCCGGTCCCCGATGACGCAGTCTCTTTGACATCTTCAACAGTTGAGATCGCATCTGTTCCTTTGGGTTCTTCAGATTGAAAGTACATACTATTCCACACATATATTATTTATTTGTTGATTTGCAGATTTGTTGATTTACAGAATGGTCTATCTGCCGATTCCGGTTAGCGGGATAGACGTTGCGTTCCCTTTACTGATTTATTGAGCGAATCATCTCATTAATTGCTGATGTATATGTTCAGCTGCTTTCCTGCCTGAGGCGATGGCTTTTACCACCAGGCTGGCACCCATCATGGCATCACCGGTGGCGAATACCCTGGAGACACTGCTGGTGTGTTGTTTGTCAACAGCCACATTCCCCCGCACATCATAGGTTACTCCCAGCTCGTTCAACAATCCCTCCTGCACGGGATGGACAAACCCGAGTGCCAGCAATACCAGGTCTGCTTTCAATGTTTCTCTTTTTCCCGAAGAGACCATGGAGAAACGTCCCTTCTCATCCTTGTCCCAGCTGATCTCCTCCACTACGGCCTCTTTCACCCGGCCCTCTTCTCCGTTGAAGGAGAGTGTGTTGAGCAGCCATCTCCGTTCGCAGCCCTCTTCATGTGAGGAAGAAGTTTTTAATATCTGAGGATACGGGTTAGGCCAGGGTGTGGCAGGGTTACTGCCCACCGGAGGTTTGGGCATGATCTCAATCTGCGTCACGCTTGCGGCGCCCTGTCTGATGGATGTGCCGACACAATCAGAGCCTGTGTCTCCTCCGCCAATCACCAGCACGTGCTTATCTTTTGCTGTGATCCTCTCTTCCGTAGTATACATCTCCCCCTGAAGCAGGCGGATCTCCTGTGAAAGAAAATCCATTGCGAAATATATCCCTTTCAGGTCTCTCCCGGGAGGTGTGATATCTCTGGGTTTGCCGGCACCCACAGCCAGACAGACGGCATCATACTCAGCCATGATCTCTTCTCCCGGAATATCTTTTCCTATCTCGGTATTTGTTTTGAACTCAATACCTTCGTCAATCAACAATGCCAGACGACGATCTATGATATGTTTGCTCAGCTTGAAGTTGGGAATACCGTAGCGTAACAGTCCTCCCGGTGTGTTTGATTTCTCGAACACGGTGACATGGTGACCTTTACTGTTCAGTTGTTGGGCGGCGGCAAGTCCCGCCGGTCCGGAGCCGATCACTGCCACCTTCATGCCTGTTCTCCTTTTGGGCGGTCTGGCTTTGATCATCCCTTCCATAAAGGCCACCTCGGTGACCGATGCCTCATTCTCACGGATGGTCACCGGTGCTTCATGCAGTGCAAGTACACATGATTTCTCACAGGGTGCGGGACAGACACGTCCCGTGAATTCAGGGAAGTTGTTGGTCTCATGCAACACTTCCACCCCTTTCTTCCAGTCACCCTTGTAGATGTGGTCCTGCCATTCGGGCATTTTGTTGCCGAGGGGACAGGCCCAGTGACAGAAAGGAATACCACAGTCCATACAGCGTGAGGCCTGCAGTTTGCGATCTTCTCTGTTTAGCGTCTGCTCAACCTCACCATGATCATGTACTCTCTCACTTACAAGACGATAACCGGCCTCTTTTCTTGGTATCGTCATAAATGCTTTTGGATTTCCCATACTATTTATCTTTTATCTCCCTTAAGGAGCAATTTTTTATATTGTATAACATACATCTCTCTGATTTCACCTATCAGGATAGAGGGGATTAGTAATCCCGTTCAACGACGGCAATCTTTTTGTTCAGCTCTGCAATTTTCTTCTCCTGCAGCACTTTCTTGTACTCTATCGGCACCACTTTTATGAACTTCTCCACATATTCATCCCAGTGATTGAGGATACGCTTCGCCTGTTCACTGTTTGTATATTGCTGATGTCTTGCGATAAGGCTTTTCAGCTCCCTCACATCAGAGAGATCTTCCACCAGTGACAGCTCCACCATCTCCATGTTGCAGAAAAAGTCGAAATCACCTTTCTCATCCAGCACATAGGCTACGCCACCACTCATCCCTGCCGCAAAGTTCCTGCCGGTAGCACCCAGGACAACGGTACAGCCCCCGGTCATGTACTCGCAACAGTGATCACCGGCACCTTCCACCACGGCAGTAGCTCCGGAGTTGCGTACACAGAAGCGTTCCCCCGCAATACCGTTAATGTAAACCTCTCCCGAGGTGGCTCCATAGAGTGATGTGTTCCCGCAGATAATATTCTCTTCTGCCAGAAAAGTACTCTCTTTGGGGGGTGTCACAATGATGCGTCCACCTGATAATCCCTTGCCCAGGTAATCGTTGGTCTCACCGTGCAGATAAAAAGTGACTCCTTTCACAAGAAAAGCACCAAAGCTTTGACCTGCAGATCCATCAAACCAGGCAGAGATGGTATGCTCGGGTAACCCCTCCTCGCCATAACGTTTGGCTATCTCTCCCGAGAGCATGGCACCTGTTGTTCTGTCGGTATTTTTTATTTTTGACTTGATGCCGACAGGTTGTTGTAACTCCAGTGCGGGAAAAGCCTCACTTATCAGTTTGCGGTCCAGCACCTCCTCAATCTTATGGTTTTGGACAGTTGTTTTTCTGAGAGCGAACTTCTCAGCTTCTTCAGGGAACCAGATGATCTTTGAGAGGTCAATCTTCTCTGTTTTTGGTAACTCTGGGTACTTCTTCTGTTGCAGGAGGTCCGCCCTACCCACGATCTCATCAAGCGAGCGAAATCCCATCTCTGCCAGTTGCTCACGTGTGTCCTCTGCCAGAAAACGGAAGTAATTGACGAGGTATTCATAGCGACCCACAAACCGTTTGCGTAGTTCTTCATTCTGGGTAGCCACACCCACGGGACAGGTGTTGAGATGACACTTGCGCATCATCACACACCCCAGTACGATCAGGGCGCTGGTGGCAAAACCAAACTCTTCCGCACCCAGCATAGCCGCAACCACAATGTCACGACCAGTCTTCAGCTGACCGTCGGTCTGCAGGGTGACCACACCGCGGAGATTGTTCATTACCAGTGTCTGCTGTGTCTCGGCCAGCCCTATCTCGAGAGGTAATCCCGCATGCTTGATGGAGCTGGCGGGGCTGGCTCCGGTACCTCCTTCGGTACCGCTGATCACTATCAGGTCTGCCTTTGCCTTTGCCACTCCTGCTGCAATGGTGCCTACGCCGCTCTCCGACACCAGCTTTACGCTGACTACCGCATTCGGATTCACATTCTTCAGGTCGAAAATGAGTTGTGCCAGATCTTCAATCGAATAGATATCATGATGCGGAGGAGGGGAGATCAGTGATATGCCCGGGATGGAATGTCTTGTTTTGGCAATGATGGTATCCACCTTGTATCCCGGCAGTTGTCCCCCTTCACCCGGCTTGGCACCCTGGGCTATTTTTATCTGCAGCTCGTCGGCATTGACAAGGTAACCTGTGGTTACACCAAAGCGTCCTGATGCAATCTGCTTGATGGCACTTCTTCGTGATAATCCATCCTTCTGAATCTTAAACCTCTCCGGATCCTCACCTCCCTCACCGGTGTTACTGCGCCCGCCAATAATGTTCATGGCGATAGCCAGCGCTTCATGTGCCTCTTTGCTGATGGAGCCGTATGACATGGCACCTGTACAGAACCTTTTCATGATCTTTTCAACCGGTTCCACCTCCGCGATATCTACAGGATTACGCTTATAATCCAGCAGATCGCGTATAAATGCAGGTTTTTCCTTCTCATTGACCAGCGAAGTGTACTCCTTAAACAGTTGATAGTTGTTCGTTTTGGTGGCTATCTGCAGCCTGGCAATGGTCTCGGGATTCCACGCATGATAGACTCCCTCCAAACGGTAGGCGTAGTTCCCTAAATTTGTCAGATGGAATGGCTCATTCTCCTCTTCATTGAACGCTGAGGAGAAAGGTTGCAGCACCTCACCGGCTATATCTTCCATCTCAATACCTTCGATCTTCGACGAGATACCTTTGAAATAGCTGTTCAGTACAGATGAGGAGATGCCGATCGCTTCAAAGATATGTGCACCACGGTAACTCCTGAGGGTTGAATTTCCCATCTTGGAGAGTACCTTCAACAGCCCTTTGTTGATCGATTTGATATAGTTCTTCTTTGCAGTTTCAAAATCGAGGTGAATCTCTCCCGATTTAACCATTTGCGATAAAACGGCGAAACAGAGGTAGGGGTTGACGGCATTCGCTCCGAAGCCGAACAACAAGGCAAAATGCATCACCTCCCGCGGTTCTGCACTCTCCACCACGATATCTATCTGCATCCGTTTCCGTTTTTCCACCAGGTACAGGTGTACTGCCGACGTAGCCAGGAGGGATGGGATGGGTGCATTGTTGGCATTTACACCCCTATCGCTCAGTACAATATAGTTCTTCCCGTCGTCCACTGCTTTCTCGACAGATTGGCACAGGATTTCCACTGCTTTCTTCAATCCTTCGGCACCGCTTTCAGGATCGAACAACATGGGGATCACAGCCGTTGAGAACCCTTTGTAGCGTAGGTTCGAAAGGATATCAAACTGTGTGTTCGTTAGGATGGGACTCTTCATTTTTACAATACCCGACAGTTCGGGGATCTCCTCAAGCAGGTTCTGGTGAATCGCTCCCATATAACCGGTGAGAGACATCACCAGCTCTTCACGTATAGGGTCGATGGGGGGATTGGTTACCTGTGCAAACTGTTGACGGAAGTAGTTGAAGAGCCGTTGTGGTTTATCGGAGAATGCGGCCAGGGTGACATCGTTCCCCATTGAAGAGGTGGGCTCTTTTGCCTCTATCGCCATGGGTTTGATCAATATTTCCAGGTCTTCCACTGAGTAAGCAAAAGCTTTCAGCAGTGTTTCATAGTTGTCAACCTCGTTATTCACACTGCGTCCCGAAGAGATATCGTCCAGGTTCAGGCAGTTTTTATTGAGCCATTTCCGGTAGGGGAAAGCATTTGCCAGCTCCTCCTTCAGCTCTTTATCAGAATAAATGTTCCCGCTGTATGTATCCACCATGATCATCTTCCCCGGCTTCAACCGCCCCCGTGCTTTGATATTGGCTGCATCTAATTCAATGGTGCCGGTTTCTGAAGCAATGATCATGATGCCATCGTGGGTGATGGTATAGCGTGCCGGACGAAGACCGTTGCGGTCGAGCATCCCGCCGGCATAACGGCCGTCACTGAAGATAAGTGTGGCCGGCCCGTCCCAGGGTTCCATCAGCATGCTGTGATATTCATAAAAAGCTTTCAGTCCGTCGGAGATTGGATTTTTGTCATTGAAGCTCTCGGGCACCAGCATCGACATGGCATGGGGCAATTTTTTCCCTGACCTCACCAGGAACTCCAGCACATTGTCTATCGATGCACTGTCGCTCATATTCGGTTGTACGATGGGGTATAGCGCCGAGATATCGTCAAAGAGATTCGATTTCAAAACACTCTCACGGCTCTGCATCCATTGCCTGTTACCACGGATGGTATTGATCTCTCCGTTGTGTGCCAGCATCCGGAAGGGTTGTGCCAAATCCCATGTGGGGAAGGTGTTGGTGCTGAAACGGGAGTGTACCATTGCTACACGGCTCGTGAAGCTGGCATGGGAGAGATCTGGGAAGTACTCACGGAGCTGCATGGATGAGAGCATCCCCTTGTAGATCATCTGCCTTGTGGAGAGGCTCACAATATAGAAGCTTCGATCTATACCTATGGGGGATGATTGAATGGTTTTTTCAATTTTCTTTCTCAGCACATAGAGTTTGCGCTCCAGCTCTTCAGAAGTGCCCCCGCCGGTTATGAATACCTGTTTGATCACCGGTTCATTGCTGAGGGCAATCTCTCCAAGACAGTCGCTATTCACCGGTAGATCGCGGATATGAAGCAGCGTAAGATTCTCCTCTGCTGTTTTTTCCTCAATCACGCTCAGGCAAAATGCGCTCTCCTCACTCTGCTGAGGCAGAAAAACGAGACCGGTACCGTATCTCCCTTCTGCCGGAACAGCAATACCCTGCAGTAGAATAAACTCATGCGGAATCTGTACCAGGATGCCGGCACCATCGCCCGTGATATTGTCGGCACTTTCAGCTCCACGGTGTACCATATTCTCCAGCACCTGCAGTCCTTTTTCGACGATGGTATGTGATTTCTCTCCGTTCAGCGTCATTGCCAGGCCAACGCCACAGGCGTCATGCTCATTGTTAAAGGAATAGAGTGATTTCTGTTCTTTTTGCTGAAGAGCGCGGAAGATATTATTTCTTTTCATCTTATGTTTATTCTTTAAATTGTTGCCAAAAAATAGCAGATAATCACTTACCCGCTATTCCTAAACTATTTTTAAATAGTTACCTGATTTATAGAGAATTTAGTTTAGCTGATAAATAACAGTTCTCTGTATTTGGGTAGTGTCCACATCTGATTATCTACGATTAGCTCCAGTTTGTCTACGTGATAGCGGATGGTGTTGAAGTATACCTCCACCTTGTCGTGGTAAGTTACCGCCTTTTCACGGGCATCCTCCAGTTTATTGGCTGCCTTACGTGCATCCACCATATCATCCACATTGCTCTTGATGGCCGAGATATGGTCGGCAATGTCTTCGATAAGTGCAGCATCCTCTTTTGAGAGTTTTTCTGCCTTCTCTTTGTCGAAGACAGCTCTCATCTTATAGAGGTTGTCGAGCAACACCGACTGGTATTCTGTAGCCACCGGGATGATATGATTCATGCAAAGGTCGCCCAGCACACGTGCTTCGATCTGAATTTTCTTGGTGTAAGTCTCCCATTTCACCTCATTGCGGGCATGCAGTTCTTTCTCGTTCAAGACGCCAATCTTCTCGAACATCTCCACTGACTGATCAGAGGTGTAGGCATCATAAATGACAGGAACACTCGTCTCACAGTCAAGCCCTCTCTTTGCGGCTTCTTGCTTCCACTCATCGCTGTAGCCGTTTCCTTCAAAACGAATCGGTTTTGATTCCCTGATGTAGAGACGGAGTGTATCGAAGATAGCCTCCTCTTTC
Organism: Proteiniphilum sp.; assembly: GCA_015478855.1. Taxonomy (GTDB): domain Bacteria; phylum Bacteroidota; class Bacteroidia; order Bacteroidales; family Dysgonomonadaceae; genus Proteiniphilum. The sequence continues at coordinate 1,397 of JADMKJ010000237.1, read as the reverse complement.
TTCATCCCTTTTTTCATCTTCGTATCAATCTCACTTCTGAATTCGATCAGCTGTGAGGCCACCACTGCATTCAGTGCTGTCATGGCTGATGAGCAGTTGGCCGATGATCCCACGGCTCTGAACTCGAACCTGTTCCCGGTGAAGGCGAACGGTGAGGTGCGGTTTCTGTCGGTGTTGTCGATCAGTACTTCGGGGATATGAGCCACTCCCAGTTTCATCTTCTTCAGCTCGTCCACGGTGATATCATCATCCTCGGAGCTGAACTCAATCTTATCAAGTACGGCCGAAATCTGTTTCCCGAGAAAAACAGAGATGATAGCAGGGGGAGCTTCGTTGGCTCCAAGCCGGTGCGCATTGTTGGCTGACATGATCGAGGCTTTTAATAATGCGTTATGTTTGTAGACAGCCATGAGCGTGTTCACGAGTATTGTGACGAAGAGCAGGTTCTCATTGGCGGTCTTGCCGGGAGTGAACAGACCTATGCCTGTGTCGGTACATAACGACCAGTTGTTGTGCTTGCCCGATCCGTTGATGCCGGCAAAAGGTTTTTCGTGCAGCAACAGCTTGAAGTGATGTTTCGCTGCAATCTTATGCATCAGTGACATCACCAGGAGGTTCTGATCTACCGCCAGGTTGGTCTCTCCAAAAATAGGTGCCAGCTCAAACTGATTGGGTGCCACCTCGTTGTGCCTTGTTTTGAGAGGGATCCCATATTTGTACGCTTCAAACTCCACCTCTTTCATGAATGATGCCACACGCGGGGGGATTGCTCCGAAATAGTGATCCTCCAGCTGTTGGTTCTTGGCACTCTCGTGTCCCATCAGTGTACGTTCCGTGAGACTCAGGTCGGGACGGGCTGCATAAAGTGCCTGATCCACCAGAAAATATTCCTGTTCCCATCCCAGATAAGAGTATACTTTTTTTACATCAGGATAAAAAAGCCTGCAAACCTCCACTGCAGCTCTATCCACAGATGAGAGCGTTTTCAGTAGCGGTGTCTTGTAGTCCAGTGCTTCCCCGGTGTAAGAGATAAATACAGTGGGAATACATAAAGTATCGTCCATAATGAATGCCGGAGATGAGGGGTCCCATGCGGTATATCCTCTCGCCTCGAAGGTATTACGAATGCCACCGCTGGGGAAGCTGGATGCGTCTGGTTCCTGCTGTGCCAGGAGCGTACCTGAAAAACGTTCTATGATTCCTCCGCCGGGTCCGTTGATATAATCGATAAAGGAGTCATGTTTTTCAGCCGTTCCTTCGGTAAGCGGTTGAAACCAGTGCGTGTAATGGGTAGCACCCATCTCCATAGCCCACATCTTCATGCCTGCAGCGACATGTGCTGCAATCTCACGGTGGAGTGTGGTACCCTGGTCGATTGCTTCAAGCACGGTTCTCAT
>JADMKJ010000236.1:4602-9139 GCA_015478855.1 Proteiniphilum sp. | reverse complement strand
GCTTTCAACAGAAGGAAGAGGAGAAGATCCGAAGACAACGGGTGAGGAAGCACTCACCATCAAAGCCCGCCGAGTGGAAGTGGCAAAGTAATGATCCACTCTTCAGTGAGGAAGAATCATTCTTTTTTACTTAAGAAAGAGGGATTCCCGTAAGGGTGTCCCTCTCTTTTTTTTATCCGAATAGACAAAAAATCAAAACTTTATATTAACTTTGTTCGATTTTATACAAGACAAAAAATTACAAGCAATTTATGATGAATCCAATTGTTAAGCGTATCGAGTTGTCTGATGGACGGACGATTACGCTCGAAACGGGGAAAGTGGCAAAACAGGCCGATGGCTCCGTGACCCTGAGAATGGGTAACACGATGCTGCTGGCAACCGTTTGTGCCGCCAAAGATGCAACCCCGGGAACAGACTTCATGCCTTTATCGGTAGATTACAAAGAGAAATTCTCCTCTTTCGGACGTTTTCCGGGAGGATTTATGAAACGCGAAGGGAGACCTTCCGACACAGAGATACTTACAAGCCGGCTAATTGACCGTGTATTGCGTCCACTCTTTCCGGACGATTACCATGCCGATGTTTTTGTGAACGTCATCCTATTCTCGTCCGACGGCGAAGATATGCCTGATGCACTCGCAGGACTGGCAGCATCTGCTGCACTGGCGGTTTCAGATATACCTTTCAACGGACCTATCTCCGAAGTGCGTGTAGCACGTATCAACGGCGCGTTCGTGATCAATCCCTCCTTCAAGCAGCTGGAGAAAGCTGACATAGACATCATGGTGGGTGCCACCTTCGACAATATCATGATGGTGGAAGGTGAGATGAATGAGGTCTCTGAAGCAGAGATGCTCGAAGCAATCAGGTTTGGACATGAAGAGATTAAGAAACATTGCCAGGCGCAGATGGAACTGACTGAGATGGTGGGTAAAACTGTTAAACGAACCTACAGCCACGAAGATAAAGATGAAGAACTGCGCAAACTGGTATGGGATAAATGTTATCAGCCCGCTTACGTGGTGGCAGCATCACAGAACCCCAACAAACATGAGCGTATTGCCGCATTTGAAGCTATCCTGACAACATTTCTCGAGGCGATGCCCGAAGAGGAACGTGAAGAGAAGGCTGCGCTGGCAGGCAAATATTACCACGACGTGGAAAAAGAGGCGATGCGCCGCTCTATCCTCGATGAGGGGAAACGTCTCGACGGCAGAAAAACAGATGAGATACGTCCTATCTGGAGCGAAGTAGATTATGTTCCCGGTCCTCACGGCTCGGCCCTCTTCACACGTGGTGAAACACAATCGCTCACCACCGTCACACTGGGCACCAAGCTGGACGAGAAGATTATCGACGATGTGCTGAATCACAGTACCGACCGCTTCCTTCTGCACTATAACTTCCCTCCCTTCTCCACCGGCGAAGCGCGTCCACAACGCGGTACAGGCCGTCGCGAGATTGGCCACGGGAACCTGGCACACCGTGCACTCAAAAAGATGATCCCCCAGGGCTATCCCTATGTGATACGTGTAGTGTCTGACATACTTGAATCGAACGGCTCCTCATCAATGGCTACCGTCTGCGCGGGAACACTCGCACTGATGGATGCAGGCGTACAGATGATCAAACCGGTGAGCGGCATCGCCATGGGATTGATCTCTGAAAACAAAGGCCAGAACTTTGCCGTGCTCTCCGATATTCTGGGTGATGAAGACCACCTGGGTGATATGGACTTCAAGATTTGTGGCACCAAAGATGGTATCACTGCCACACAGATGGATATAAAGGTAGACGGCCTCTCCTACGAGATCCTTGAGAAAGCATTGGCACAGGCAAAGGCAGGACGTGAGCATATCATGGGCAAGATGATGGAGACACTCTCCGAACCACGTATTGATCTGAAACCGCATGCTCCGCGCATTGAGGTGATCATGATCCCTAAAGATTATATCGGTGCCGTGATTGGACCGGGTGGAAAGATCATCCAGGGTATCCAGGAGGAGACAGGTGCCATCATCACCATCCAGGAGATCGACAACCAGGGCCGCGTAGAGGTTTCTGCCACCAACAGAGATTCGATTGATGCAGCCATGAACAAGATCAAGGGCATCGTATCGGTACCTGAAGTGGGAGAAGTGTATGAAGCCACGGTACGTTCGGTGATGCCCTACGGTGCTTTCTGTGAATTCCTTCCCGGAAAAGACGGATTGCTCCACATCTCGGAGATCGACTGGAAACGACTGGAGAGAGTGGAAGATGCAGGCATCAAGGAAGGTGACAAGATTCAGGTGAAACTGATCGATGTTGACCCCAGAACAGGCAAATTCAAGCTGTCACGCAAGGTGCTGATGGAACGTCCTCCCAGGGAGGAAAATCCACGCGGTGAACATTCCCGCAGAACGGAAGATTAAATTTGTTTTTGCTGTCAAATAACGACAGAAGCGAACCCGAAAAGGTTCGCTTTTTTTTATGGCATTTTACAATGAATATTTGATCCACCGGCTTCATTGCCTGAGGTCTCACGGTGAATAGCTTTCATGTTCAATCATATGCCAAATAAAGAGATAAATACTGTCTGAAAATATGACAGGTTGATATTGAGTGTATATATCAAGAGATATGTACCATATCCGGTTAGATGCAACCTTATATTTATACGAAGAGTGTAAAAGGGTGATATGAAGACAATATGTAGTTGTATAAGCATTATCCTACCCGGGCAAGGAGCAGTATCTGAGACAAACACACTGTATTATATAGAAACATTCTAACTTGAACAAAACTGTAGCCTTAGAGGGTAATATTTTGTATTTTTGTAACCTTAAACGTCTTTCTTGTGACAATATGAACAACTGACACCAACCTCTCAAAAAACGGACGATCGGGGAATATGAACAAACAACTACTATTGGGAGCCGAAGCGATCGCGCAGGCGGCACTGGATGCGGGAATATCCGGAGTGTACGCTTATCCGGGTACACCCTCTACCGAGATTACTGAATATATACAACACTCAATACAACCGGAAGCAGCACCGGTACGCTCAGCATGGTCAACAAACGAGAAAACAGCATACGAAGCAGCGTTGGGTATGTCCTATGCCGGCAAACGAAGTCTTGTCTGCATGAAGCATGTGGGACTCAATGTAGCCGCCGATCCGTTTATGAACTCATCCATCACCGGTGTGCTTGGCGGACTGGTGGTGGTGGTGGCCGACGATCCCTCCATGCACTCCTCCCAGAATGAACAGGACAGCCGCGTCTACGGTAAGTTCGCCATGATACCCATCCTGGAACCGGCTAACCAGCAGGAGACGTACGATATGGTACGGTATGCTTTCGATCTGTCGGAGGAGACAGGGCTGCCGGTGCTGCTGCGCATCCCTACCCGATTGTCACACTCCCGCGCCGTGGTGACGCGTAAGGAAGCAGTAGCGCAAAACAGTTTGCAGCCATCCACCGAAAAAGGAAAATGGATCCTGTTGCCGGCAAACGCCCGCAGGAATTACCAACAACTGCTGAAGAAACAGGAGACACTGGTTGAAATATCGGAGCGTTCACGCTATAACTGGATAAAGGAAGGTGATGGCGAAAGGGCTGTGATCGCCTTCGGCATTGCTTACAATTATGTCATGGAGGTGATCGAAGCCAATAATCTGAATATACCGGTATTGAAGATAGGGCAATATCCATTGCCGGAGAAAAAAATAAAAGTGTTCACTGAAAAATACAGCGATATATTGATCGCCGAAGAGGGCTATCCCGTGCAGGAAGAGCTTTTTAAAAGCTATTTCGGCAATGAGACATTCCGTGGAAGACTCGATGGAGCCCTGCCCCGCACCGGTGAGCTGTCGCCCGGCCTCCTGGAAAAAGCACTGCAGGTAGAAACAGACGACAAGAAAAGCATACCTCAGATAGTGGCGTCACGACCACCTATGCTCTGCCAGGGATGCAGCCATCGTGATCTTTTCGATGCCATCAACAGGGTAATGGCCGATTATACGCAAAAACACCTGTTCGGTGATATTGGCTGTTACACGCTGGGAGCGCTGCCACCCTATAGCTGTATCAGCACCTGCGTGGACATGGGCGCCTCCATCACCATGGCCAAGGGTGCTGCCGATGCAGGTATCCGACCTGCTGTCTGCGTGATAGGCGACTCCACCTTCACCCATTCGGGAATGACGGGACTGCTCGATGCGGTGAACGACCGCTCACCACTGACCGTCATCATCTCCGACAACGGTACCACCGCCATGACAGGTGGACAGGATTCCGCCGGGACAGGCAGGTTCTTCGATATCTGCAAAGGCCTTGGTGTGGAAGAAGCACATATCCGTCTTATCATTCCGCTGAAGAAAAATTTAGATGATAATGCGGCTATCCTCAGAGAGGAGTTCATTTACGACGGTGTCTCAGTGATTATCGCACAACGCGAATGTATACAAAAGAGAAGAGTGAAAATTAAAAGTGAAAAGTGAAAAGCTTTCTGCTTACAACTTACAGCTTGTGGCTTTTAGCTTATGGCTTAT
>JADMKJ010000236.1:0-4502 GCA_015478855.1 Proteiniphilum sp. | reverse complement strand
GTGAAAAGCTTTCTGCTTACAACTTACAGCTTGTGGCTTTTAGCTTATGGCTTATGGCTTATAGCTTGCAACTTACAGCTAAAATTTAATTTATGCAAAGAAACATCATTATCGCAGGCGTAGGGGGCCAGGGTATCCTCACCATCGCCTCCATCATCGACCTGGCAGCAATGAACCTGGATCTGAACGTAAAGCAGGCAGAGGTGCACGGCATGAGCCAGCGTGGCGGGGCGGTGGAGTCGCACCTGCGCATCTCCTCAGAAGAGATATGGTCTGATCTGATCCCCCTGGGTAAAGCCGATCTGATCCTCTCCATCGAGCCGATGGAATCGCTGCGCTACCTGCCTTTTCTATCTCCGGAGGGTATCATCGTGACAGCAATTGAACCCTATGACAACATTACTGATTACCCCGACATGGATGAGCTTTTGCATACAATCAGTCACTCAGCATTCCATCTACTGGTGGATGCCGGAGCAATAGCCAAAGAGGCAGGAAGTGCGAAAGTATATAACGTGGCGATGCTCGGCGCAGCTTCACCCTATCTGGGTATAGCGCAGCGTGAGTTGGAGAAAGCAATAGGACTATTTTTCTCGCAAAAGGGAGAAGAGATAGTCAATATGAACCTGAAAGCCTTCAGGCTCGGAAAAGATAACAGAACAAAGTAACATGATCTGGAACAGAGGAAGAGAATGTGCCGACAGGCAACAGATGCAGGAGCTGCAGAGCAGAGAACTGACAGCGATGATTAAAAGAATGCAGGAGAACGTCCCGTTCTACCGTGATAAGTTCAGGGAAGAGGGCATTGAGCCGGGTGATATCAGGAGTGTGGAGCAACTGAAGCAGCTGCCCTTCACCACAAAGGCCGACCTGCGGGATAACTACCCCTTCGGACTTTTCACTGTACCCCAGACCGACGTGGTGCGTATCCATGCATCGAGCGGCACCACCGGGAAGCCTACGGTGGTAGGTTACACGCAGGCTGATATTGCACTCTGGGCAGAGGTGGTGGCACGCAGCCTCACCATGGCCGGCATCCACAGCGGCGACACCATTCAGATAGCCTATGGCTACGGACCCTTCACCGGGGGTCTGGGACTGCATTACGGCGCTGAGAAGGTAGGTGCTACCGTCATCCCCATATCCACAGGCAACACAAAAAAACAGTTGCAGTTCATGACCGACTTCAAAGCGACCATCCTGGCCTGCACACCCTCCTATGCAGCACATCTGGGTGAGAGCATCCTGAAGGAGGGTATCTCGCCTGCCGACATCAAACTGCGAACCGGTGTCTTTGGCGCCGAGCCGTGGACCGGCGAGATGCGGACAGAGATTGAGAAACTGCTCAATATCAAAGCATACGATATCTACGGGCTGAGTGAGGTGATTGGGCCGGGGGTCTCCATGGAGTGTGAATGCCAGTGCGGCAACCACGTCTTCGAAGATCACTTCATCCCGGAGATCATCGACCCGGATACGCTGGAGGTGCTGCCGGACGGCGTTCTGGGTGAGCTGGTCTTCACCACGGTAACCAAGGAGGCGATGCCGCTGCTGCGCTACCGCACACGCGATCTGACACGCCTGCATCACGGCAAATGTGATTGCGGACGCACGCTGGTACGCATGGAGAAATGCCTCGGCCGCACGGACGACATGCTGATCATCCGCGGTGTGAACGTCTTCCCCTCTCAGGTGGAATCGGTGCTGATGGAGATGGCAGAGACAACACCCCACTACCAGCTGATCATCCGTCGGGAAAACAACCTCGACACCATGGAGATTCGTGTGGAGATCAACGAGGAGAACTGGTCGGACAGTATCCGTGAGCTGGAGGGCATCCGGCGGCGTATCGACCACAACATCAAGAGCCTGCTGGGAATAGGCGCCATCATTAAGCTGGTGGAGCCCAACAGCATTGAGCGATCGGAGGGAAAGGCGAAACGGATCATTGACGAACGTCACCGCTGAACGATAAAAAAACCAACATAATAACCATTGAAAGCCCAACGCTTGCTCCGAGAGAGCTGAGAGCTGAGAGCTGACAACTGACAACTGAAATAATATGTTAATCAAACAACTCTCTGTTTTTCTGGAAGACCGTTCGGGACGGCTTACCGAGCTTACCCGGATACTGGCCGAAAACGATGTCAACATCACGGCACTCAGCGTGGCCGAGACAGCTGACTACGGCATTGTACGCATGGTTGTAGGAAGACCTGAACTGGCGAAAGAGGTGCTGGAGAAAGCCGGCTTCTCTATCGGGCTGACCGATGTGGTCTGTGTGAACATGCCTGATCAATCGGGATCGCTCTACCGTATCCTGCAGATATTGACCGACCAAAAGATAAATATCGATTATATGTACGCTTTCTCCAACAATGCCGTGGCACTTGCTGTCATCAGGGCCGCCGACGCGGCACTAGTGATCGGGGTGCTACAACAGCATCGCTTGCAGCTGCTCTCACAAAGCGACATCTATCAACTCTGAAGCTAAGGCTAAGGAAATCGGTTAACAACTCCTCCTTTCATCGTAAACAATGCGATGAAGAGAAGTTGTTAGAAAAAAGATATTACATCATAACAACCTGCAACAAACAACAACTCAATGACCCGATTTGCAAACAGTGTTTCCAGTCTCAGCTCTTCTGAGATCCGCGACCTGATGAGCCTCGCCACCGCTCCCAATATGATCTCTTTTGCCGGTGGAATGCCCGGCAACGATCTTTTCCCGCTCGACGAGATGGACAGGATCTACAACAGTCTCACGGTGAAGGAGAAGCAGGCAGCCCTGCAGTATGGTCCCACCACCGGTATGCCTTCCCTGCTTGAATCATTGTCGGGGTACCTCGAAGCAAGAGGACTGCCGGTGAAAAAAAACAGGCTGATCATCACCACCGGATCGTTGCAGGCGATCCATATCCTGGCAAGGGCATTTATCGATCCGGGTGACTCTCTGTTGGTGGAGAGCCCCTCTTTTATTGGCGCACTCTCCGCTTTTCGTGCCTGCCAGGCGAAGCTGGTCTCAGTACCCCTGAAAGAGGACGGGATGGATACAGGAAGGTTAAAAAAAATGCTGGAGAGCAGCCACCCCAAACCGAAGTTCCTCTACTATGCACCCAACTTCCACAACCCGGCGGGCATCATCTATTCCCGGAAGGTGAAACAGGAGATGATCACACTGCTGAAAGATCAGGATATTCCTATCATTGAAGATGATGTATACAGCGACATATGGTTTCACGAGGAGGATCTGCCGGAGATGAAGCTTATCAAGGCAATGGATCCTGAGGGTATTGATGTCTGCTTCACCGGCTCTTTCTCCAAGATGCTGGGACCCGGACTGCGACTGGGGTGGATGCTGGTGCCGGAGCATATCTTCAGGAAATGTGAGCTGATAAAGCAGTCGATCGATGCCTGCTCACCCAGCCTCTCGCAGGTGATCGCCGACAAGTTCATCCGCAGGGGAGATATCTTCAGCTACACAGCGCGTATGCGGGAGGAGTACCGGAAACGGGGATTAGCGATGATTGACGCGCTGGAGGAAAACCTGCCCGCTTATGTCTCTTTCGTGAAGCCGCGCGGCGGCTTTTACACCTGGCTGCAACTGCCCGAAGGAACCGACTCAACGGCGGTACTCAGGAAAGCGATAGAGAAAGGAGTGGTCTTTGTCACGGGGAAGACGTTCGATCCGGACGGGGTGAAGAATGACCAGATGAGGGTCTCCTTCTGCAACACTGATGTGGTGACGATCCGACGCGGTATACCCATCATTGCGGATGCAATACGCGAAGTGTGCGACAGGTAGGTTACCGCACGCTTCACACATTATTTATTTCATCACGCTTATCCGAGGAAAGAGATCAGTACGCCGGCAGCCACCGCCGAGCCGATCACACCGGAGACATTGCTGGCCATACAGTATTGCAGGATATGGTTCGATTTGTCATATCGCAACGCCACCTCGTTCGCCACACGTGAGGCCATGGGCACGGCACTCAGGCCGGTGGCTCCCACAAGGGGGTTGATCTTCTTCTTCGAGAAGAGATTATACGTTTTCACCGCGAAGATACCCCCCGCCACGGAAACACCGAAAGCAAGCAACCCACCCACGATGATTCCCAGCGTCTGTGCTGTTAGAAACACATTCGCTGACATGGTGGCCCCCACGGTCAGTCCGAGGAAGATGGTGGCAGTGTTCATGATGGGACCGGAAGCGGCATCAGCCAGACGACTCGTGCTGGAGCCTATCTCCTTCACCAGGTTACCGAAGAGCAACATCCCCAGCAGCGGCGCCGACGAAGGTACAAGCACCGAGACGATCACACCCAGCACGATGGGAAAGATGATCTTCACAGTCTTCATATGCTTGATCTCATGCTTCGGTGGATACTGTTTATCCATCTTCTTCATATGAATCTTAAACTCTTTCTCACTCATCAGCAACTTCGCGATAAAGGGAATGATCACCGGCACCAGTGCCATATAGGAGTAGGCAGCGATAG
>JADMKJ010000235.1 GCA_015478855.1 Proteiniphilum sp. | reverse complement strand
TAATAGCATTAAAACAGTACTTTTGATTTTGTCAATTGTCACTACCGGGACATTAGAAGCACAGATAGGTAAACCATTTATTCACGACCCTTCCACAATCATGGAATGTGATGGGAAATATTATACCTTCGGCACAGGTGGCGGCGGTTTGATATCGGAAGATGGTTGGAGCTGGCATAGTGGTGCCGTAAGACCTGGAAGAGGGGCAGCACCTGATGCCATCAAAATCGGAGACCGCTACCTGGTTGTATACGGTGCAACAGGAGGCGGCCTGGGAGGTGGTCACAACGGAAGAATTTTGACCATGTGGAATAAAACTCTTGACCCCACATCTCCAGACTTCAAATATACGGATCCCATACTTGTTGCTCAATCCGATGGAGTGGAAGACAACGATGCCATTGATCCGGGATTGCTGCTCGATCCGAACACCGGCAGATTATGGTGCTCTTACGGTACCTATTTTGGATTTATCCGACTGATAGAACTCGATCCAGAAACGGGGGAGCGGGTTGAGGGCAATGAAGCTATCGATATTGCAATTGACTGTGAGGCTACGGATCTGGAGTACCGTGACGGATGGTATTATCTCCTCGGTACTCATGGCACCTGTTGCGATGGACCCAATTCCACGTATAACATCGTCGTGGGACGCTCAAGAGAAGTTACAGGTCCCTATCTCGACAACATGGGAAGAGAGATGTTGAAGGGTGGTGGTAAACTACTCCTTGCTGCAAGAGAAAAGCTTATCGGACCGGGACACTTCGGACGTGTCATTTTAGAAGATGGTGTGGAAAAGATGTCCTGCCATTACGAGGCCGACCTGGACCAGGGAGGACACAGTGTGCTGGGCATCCGTCCCCTGCTCTGGGAAAATGGATGGCCTGTCGCGGGAGACAATTTCAAGGATGGAACCTATAAAATTGAATCTGAAAGAAGAGGCTATTCGCTTGAACTGGCAGTAGATTTCATTCGGATGCCCGGCAGAATACGCCGGTTCAACCAGGACGAGGAGGAACCGATCAATCCGATACCGGCACAGCAGTTGTCAGATGTCATCGACAGCTGGCCTGCCGGCAACATTGATGTAAGAATTGGTGATTACATGGTACGCCCTCATCAACGCTGGACCATCACGGCAGTGCCAGAGGCAGGAGGTTATCTGGGCGGCCCCTATTTCAAAATCACCATTGCCGATACTGAAAGAGCGCTGGCAGCCACTGCCGATGCAGAAGTAACCACTGTCCCGACATTTTCCGGTGCTGCGGAACAACTTTGGCGAATCGATCAGTTAACAGATGGCACTTATCGCATCATGCCAAAATTGGTTCCCGATTCCAACGAGCAGTTGGTGCTGGTTTCATCGGGTGACAGTACCCCCACACTGGCAAAATTTGACATGAAGAGCGACAATTCTAAATGGAATTTTAAAACACACTAATATTATTTATTTTCGAATCCAAACATTGATTTCTAATGAACAGCGATATGTTACAAATTACAAAAAAACTAGCCCTGTCCGCTTTCGCGCTCCTCATTTTCGCAGGATGCACACAGAAGGATGAACAGAACACTTTCCAAAACAACGGCAATCCGCTCATAAAAAACAAGTTCACAGCCGATCCCGCACCGTTGGTGCATGATGGCACTCTCTACCTCTATGTGGGGCATGATGAGTACTATGAAGGTCAGGACACTGCATCGGGAGGCAAGGAATTCAACATCACTGAATGGCTCTGCTATTCCACAGAAGACATGCAGAAATGGACCGACCACGGAACCGTACTGAAGCCCACCGATTTTGAATGGGGTGTGGGTGAAGCCTGGGCCTCACAGGTAATTGAGCATGAGGGGAAATTTTACTATTATACAACTGTTCAAGCAGGTGAGCCCTACAATAGCAAAGTGATTGGTGTAGCGGTCAGTGACAGCCCGACAGGTCCTTTTACCGATGCTATCGGGAAACCGCTGATTACTGACGAGATGACCTCCAATGGTGCCAGAGGTTGGTGGAACGATATCGATCCCACTTTCATCATGGATGAGGAGGGGCAGGCATGGCTCAGTTGGGGCAACGGGACCTGCTTCCTGGCACGTTTAAAACCAAATCTGATAGAACTGGACGGTGAGATTGAAACTGTCGATCTCCCCCTTTTCGTGGAAGGTCCCTGGCTACATCAGCGAGGCGACCTCTATTACCTAACCTATGCCTCCATGGGTGAGGGACGCGAAACCATCTCCTATGCCACAGCCCCTTCCATGGAGGGACCTTGGACACCCCAGGGTGAGTTGACCGGCATGGCGGAGAACAGTTTCACCATCCATCCGGGAATAGTTGAGTTCAACGGGAGTTGGTATCTCTTTTACCACAACGCAACCCTCACACTCGATGGCATTGAAGGAGCCATAGGACGACGCAGTGTCTGTGTGGAAGAGCTCCACTACAATCCCGACGGCACCATGCAGTTTGTAGAACAAACAACAGAGGGAGTTGCCTCACGATAAGTACAGCCATTAAAGGTTCAAAAATGGAGAAATATCATCAGGGATTGTATTTCCCAATGATGTTAAGTTGATCACCGGTGAGATCCACCTCCAGAAGCATTGGTCTTCGGGGGCCTGGATTCTCATCGAGTGGTTGATAATGCAATGATAACAACTCCTTACCTTCAAAAGTGGTGAAGAGCATCCCATGTCCTGAATTTTCAGCAACAAGCGATTTCTCCTGCTGCTCCCAAGGACCTTCCAGCCGCCCCGTCAGTGAATAAGCCACACCCTGTGCATATCTTTTGTCGCCCCAGCTGGACCAAAGCATACCCAATCTCCCATTTCCTGTCTTGAAAAGAAAGGGACCATCCGAGACATATCCATTGAGCGACATTCCGAAGGTTAGTTCTCCGATCAACTGCATATCACGTGACCAGGGGGCATCTTTGCCCGTGAATAGTGTAGTGGCTTCCCCCCCAGTACGGGAAAGATCGTCTGTCAGTTTTATTTTCCTAATCTCTCCGTTTTCAAGTTGCATCCAATCGTGATTGAAAACCAGGTAGGGAACTCCCTCCTCTTCGAAAAGGGTACCATCTAGAGTAGACCACTGCTCCGGCAAATAGGGAATGTTCGTGACGGGACGATAGGGACCCTCTGCCTGATCGGCCATTAATATATGAATACTGCGACGCAACACGTCACAGCGTTCGGGAACTGAATCGACAACAATATCGGTATTGGTAAATGTTGCAATACAGTAATATTTCCCTTTGTAGTAATGCAGTTCAGGAGACCAGATCATGGGATCGGAGCCCATCCACGAAGTGGTGTCTACTTCGATATAACTAAAGGGACCTTTCCAGCTCTTCAGATCTTGGCTTTTCCACATTGTTCCTCCTGATCCAGTAAGGTAGTAGGTGTGTGAGGCTTTATCAGCAAGGATAAAGGGATCACTTGCTATCAATGAGTCAAATGGAATGCTGCGCATTTCACCCCATCTTGAATCTTGCAACAGGGTATATCGGTACAACTCTTCACCATTGTTATCGGAAAATTTACACCCTCCTAAAAACATTAAAAGAGACAAAAGTGAAATAGTCGCAAGTATCATGCTCCTAAACCTCCACTTTTCACTTTCTGACTTACGGCAGAATAAAAATCCTTGATCCATTCTATCCATCACACTTTACTTTATTCTATCACAAACATAACCGGTTTTGACTGAAAAGAAGAGACCAAACTATTCTATTAAGAGGATAAATTAACACGCTTGAAAAAAAAGGAGCACAATGGATGTGATGAAATAGGTTCGATTAATTTTGTACCCATCAACGTAAAAAATATCCTCTATTTGATCAACCCACTTTTCTATGTTTGCAGTTCACAAGTTTATTCATATATTTGTTCATCACTTCCAACGTTACCCTGAAATGAAGTACCGGCTTGCAATTATTTTTCTTCTTTTGATCAATACGACCTCAATCATGTTGCTTCCGGCACAGAACAATCTTACCGGATACAACTACTCCTATCTTTCCATCAATGAAGGGTTGTGTGACAATTACATCCGAGACATCCACATGGATCAAATGGGATTTATTTGGATTGGCACCTCCAACGGGCTGGACCGTTATGACGGTTATGAGCTGAAACACTATTCAGCCGGTGAGGCGCTTCCAAACCGATTTATTGAAAGCAACTACATTTATGACATTGCAGAAGATGAGTCTGTGCATCTCTGGGTAGCGTCAGATGCAGGTATCATGCGTATCGACCTCCAACGTGAGGAGATCTCTTTCATGAAAGATTATGAGGGTGAACATTGTGAGGTGCTCTCCTCACCGGTACAGTCCATTTTTATAGATGAATCACAAAACCTCTGGATAGGCAAAGGTGACTGCCTCGCTTATCTCGTTCTCAATCGGGAAAGGGAGATTGAACAGATTCAAATCTTGAAAAAAGATGTGGATATCAGGACAATTGTCAGACATGGCAGTGAAATATGGGCTGGAGGTTTAAACCAGCTGCTCCGATACAGGATCAATAACCCGGGAAAATTTGTACAGATTCCGCTTTCTACAAACACGGATTTTTCAAGGATGACAATCAATACACTCTTCTCATATGGTGATTACCTATGGATAGGAACGCGCGAAGGTTTGTACTGTTACAACACCCCAGGTGAAAAGATGACCTCCTATCTTCACAACCCCGAAAACCCAAACAGTATCTCCTCCAATCATGTATCCGACCTGGCTACAAACGAGTCGGGTGACATCATCATCGCCACACGAAATGGGGTCGATATTTTTAAGCGAAACGAACAATTTGTCCACTTCAGAAAGGGACGAAACGGTTTGGCTTTGAATGACAACATTATCAACAAGCTCTTTGTGGATGAGAACAACCGTATCTGGGCTGGTGCCATGTTTGGAGGGATCAATCTCATGACACCCAAGAAGATTCATTTCACTCACTCACTGAGGGGTTCAGAAAACGAGCGGCCATATATTATCAGCTCTGTGCTGGAAGACAAGGAGGGTAATCTTTTGGCCGGCTTGGTGGATGTAGGTCTTGCCATACAACTCAAGGGGGAGGACTCCTTCACCATATACCAGCATCAAGTCGATGACCCGACCTCATTATCACACAATAACATTTCAGACATCGTGCAGGATTTCAATGGCAATTACTGGATCTCGACAATTGGGGGAGGTATTGATAAACTGTCAAGTGAAAATCTGTCACATCCCAAGTTTGAACATTTCACAATCGATAACTCCCAACTGCTTTCTAATGAGATCCAGGACCTCTGTCTCGACCCGGTGAGGAACTCCATATGGATCTGTAGTAGCCGCCATATTCAAACCCTGGACCTTACCACCGGTCAGGTGAACCGTCTTCAATATTACAACCGGACAGGTGAAATTCCGGACCGTATGAATACTATATATGTCGACTCTCAATCACGCCTCTGGATTGGGGGCAATGGCATCCACATCATCGATCTGAAAGATTATCGGAATGGGTATGAATCGATCCATTACAAACAAAAGCTGGATGATCCAGAAAGCAAGATAAAAGAAAAAATAACCTGTATTCTGGAAACCAAAGACCATGAAATCTACCTGGGAAGCATGGGCAATGGTATCTACCAATTGAATCGCGACAGTTCAAAAGGAAACTACACCTTCACAAATTATGCTGGTCGATCAGGGTTATCGGATCAAAACATCTCGAACCTGATGGAAGACATGAACGGTAATATCTGGATCAGTACGCTTAAAGGTATTTACCTTTTTAATGCCTTCACGAAAAGAGCAATCAAATTCGATGAAAAGGAGGGATTACAGGTTCAACAGTTTTACAAACGAGCAGGTTGTGAAACATCCGACCATCGGATGATACTGGGCACCACCAATGGGTTGGTTTCATTCAATCCCCTGGTTCATCTCCCCCCCAAAAAAGAGAAAGTGGTGACATTGACTGGTCTTTATTGCGACGGTAACGAGATGATCCCCTTTCTGCATCCCAAGAATCTCACTTCATCCATTACCCGTGCAAAGGAACTCCATCTATACCCTCCTCACAATTCGTTCGAGCTTACTTTCAGCAGTCTCGACTACACCGGTCAGGACAAGATATACTATTTTTACCGCATCCTTGAGCTCAACGAAAATATCAATGTGGGACTCACCAAACGATCTGCCCGTTACACCAACCTGAATGCCGGCACATACACCTTTGAAGTGTGGTGCACCAATCAGGACAATAGCTGGTCTTCAGAGCGTACCTATCTCTCAATTGTGATACACCCTCCCTTTTATCAGACCACCTGGTTCTATTGGCTCATTGCGTTGCTCATTCTCTCCACATTAATTTACTTCCTGCATTGGTACAATCAACGTCAGAGGGGGATCCAGCAGCTTTTGAAAGAGAAAATAGAAGATCGCACCTCGGCACTCACCAGAACCATCGGGGAGCTGGAACAAACACAAAGCGAGATCATCGACAAAAATGAACAGCTACAGTTGCAGAATATAGAGATCAACCAGCAGAAAAATGCCATCTTTGAAATGTCCCAGCAAATGGAACAACTGAACCGAGATAAGATCTCCTATTTCACCAACATTGCCCATGAGTTCAAAACACCACTGACACTCATCCTCGGCCCCACGGGGCAACTGATCAAAGAAACGGGCAATCCGGATGGGAAAGAGCACCTGGAAATGATCAATCGCAATGCACGTTATCTCCTTTCGATGGTCAATCAGTTGATCGATCTGCAAAAAATTGACACCAAGAATCTGACACTCCATCCGGTTTCATTCAACCTTGTGGAACTACTCGACCAGACGGCATCCGATTTTTCCGGCCTGATGCAACACAGGGATATACAATTGGAAAAAAGTTATCGACTCAAACAGGCAAATGTTGTGGCAGACAGGGAGAATATTCACAAGATACTTTACAATCTCTTGTCGAATGCTGTCAAATACACTCCCGACAAGGGCAAGATTACTCTTCATGCATGCCAGTTTGTTGAACATGATTCGAGCAGTTTGCTGCAATACATCTCAGTCACCAACAGCGGTAGCACGATAGAGAAGGAGGAATCGGAGAAGATCTTTAATCGTTTTTACCGGATACCCAACCAGCAGAAGTACACACAATTCGGTCAAAGCAGCACTGGAATTGGATTGCACATCGTGAAAGAACTGGTCACATTGCTACAGGGGCAAATCAGCGTAAAATCATCAAAAAATAACGGTGTCACTTTCAGGTTCTATTTCCCGATCTCAATAGGTAACGAGATTGAGATAACACAACCGATGAAAACTGAACTGGCTCCCTCCACCGAAGATATCATTCCACCCTTCATTCCGCTGGACCGGAATCAACCAAACCTTTTGCTGGTGGAAGACAATCCCGATATGCGTCGATACATCAAAAAGATTCTTTCAGATAAATTCAACGTGGCGGAAGCCAACAATGGTGAAAAGGGTTACGAGATTGCACGCAACATCTTGCCCGACTTCATCGTCTCCGATCTGATGATGCCCGTTTACGACGGGGCATGGCTCTGCCGTAAGATCAGGGAAAACATGGAATTATGCCACATCCCATTTTTGCTGCTCACCGCCAATTCCAGTGATCAGGCTCATATTGAAAGTTATGAGAATGGTATCGATGGATACATTACCAAACCGTTTGAAGATTCCATCCTGTTGGCTCAGATTGAGGCCATCATGAAAAACAGAAATTTACGACAACAGAAATTCATTGAGGATGAGATGAACATCTCGGTGCTCGAGGTGGGTCAGTCCGATCAGCAGTTCATGGAGAAGGTGATGGATCTGATTGAGAAAAATTATGCCGACTCCAATTTTGGGGTCAAAGAACTGATAGAACAGCTGAATATAAGTTATACATTGACCTATAAGAAGTTCATTTCACTTACGGGTGTCCCTCCGGTCCGCTTTCTGATGCTCTACAGGTTGAAAATTGCAAAACTGATCCTGGAGAAAAACAGAAACAACAATGTCATTGTCTCGGAGATCGCTTATCGTGTGGGTTTCAATGATCCCAAATACTTCACCCGTTGCTTTGTGAAACAATACAATATGACCCCAAGTTCCATTATTAGTCAGGAATCATAGGGGTCACATTATACTTTCAACCTTCAACTTTTTACATTCAGGTTATCCGTGAATAATTTGTTCACACAGAGGATTGATCAGTTGAAGTAGCCTTTTACTTGAAGCGAATCCAATCAATTTCAACCTTCTCGCCCTTAGCGAGTGAGAGTTCCAAATCATGAATCCCTGTGGCAACATTCTGAAGTGGTATGACAACCCCCTGCCAGCTCTCTCCTGCCGGTACATTGATCTCGGCCAACAATCGCTTGTCGGGATCTATCGTCTGCAATCGCACTTTACTGTCTGTAGCTGATGATATCCTCATGATCATCTCTTTCTGGTCTCCCTTGCCGAAATCCACACGATTGTAGCGGACCCATGCCCCCTCGTTCAAACCTACCTTCCATCCTTCAAAAGGGTTCTCCTCGTTGATAAAGGCTATTGACGCACCCTGTTCACTGATGGCACTGTATCGGTCCGGATGGATCTGAGTGGTGGCAGCTGTGATACCAACACCCCGCAAGGTGGGTTTTACCTCCCGGATGGTGCCATCAGTATTGAAAAAGAGTGAATCGATGCGCGCAGACCGGTTCTTGTCGAACGCTGGGGAGTAATCGTTGTGGTGATAAAAGAGGTACCACTGGTTCTCATATTCAACGATTGAATGGTGGTTGGTCCAACAGCCTGTGGGTGACTCTTCCATGATTATCCCCCTGAAGGTGAATGGTCCCATGGGATTGTCCCCCGTGGCGTAGGCCAGTGTCTCTGTGCTGTCCCTTACCCAGGGAAAGGTATAATAATAGATACCCTCACGCTCAAACACGAACGGTCCTTCCTTGAAACCTTCAGGCAATCCTTCAATCTGTACCGGCTCACTCGCCAGCTCAAGCATGTTATCCTTCAATTTTGCTACTGACATTCCCCGTCCGGACCAATATATGTAGGCCTGACCATCATGGTCTATCAGCACGCAGGGGTCTATTCCGCCAACTCCCTCTATGGGTTTCTCTTCAGGCTTAAAGGGACCGTAGGGCTTGTCGGCGACTGCCACACCAATTCCAAACCCGCGTCTAT
>JADMKJ010000234.1 GCA_015478855.1 Proteiniphilum sp. | reverse complement strand
TCCACCCGCACCGAACAGTTGCTCTGGTCATTGTACGCCGGCAAGTACATCCCCGCGATCAGGACCAACCTGTCATTCAACGTCAGCTACAACAGCATGCAGGGCGAGCGGCTGCAGCAGGGAGTGCTCTACCCCTTTCGCGCTGCGGGATGGGTGCTGATGCCCAAGCTGAGCATCAAGCTCTCTGACGATGCCTCCCTCACCTACCAGGAGGCAGCCACCCTCCGCATCACCGGGATCGGCAGGCAGGAGGAGACGCTCCGTTCTTCCCTCTGGCAGGTGGCGCGACAGCTCTCCGCCTTTTGGCAGGTCGACAAGCGGTGGCAGCTCAACGGGCGACTGGAACACTCCATGAACGAGATCAGCGAGGGTGAAAAGGTGAAGCGCTTCTTCGCCGACGCCGGCATCAGCTACCGCCACTCACGGCTGGAGCTAAGCCTCACCGCCACCAACATCTTCAACCAGGCCGACTACTCCTACACCCTCTTCAGCGGACTCGACCGCTTCGAAACACGCTACACCCTACGGCCTCGCATGCTGCTGCTCACCCTCAGCTATCACTATTAAGCTCTGTTCCGTACTTTAACTCACACGTGTCACATTTCAATGCTAATTCTTCTTGTCTGCTGATTTCAGGCATCATGAGTAACGGCATAAACAGAAGATTCTTTGTGATTCTTTTCCTGTTATCCCGGCTACTGTCGGATTACAAAGATTGAAAGATATGGAGGAATAAAAATAAAAACAAAATCAACATCTTCACTCAATAATTGGGGATTTTACAAAGACAGCACTTTAAGATTGGACAATCGATACTATTTGTTTTGAAAAACTACCTATTATTTCTTTTAATTCCTTAAAAAAGGTGTTCATTATGTAACCTTATTGCCCCTTCTAATCGATTATTGCTATTTTTGTCGTTGCATTTTGATATTTTTGTTTCTTAAAGATCTATTTATGAAGAAAGTTGAAGTTATTGATCCGGGGCATCCCGATTTGTACGGTCATCCCAGGGGACTTGCGCTCCTTTTTCTTTCCGAGATGTGGGAAAGATTCTGTTACTACGGCATGCGAGGTCTGCTGGTGCTCTATCTTACCAAAGCACTCTTTCAGGGCGACGATCAGGCATTTGCCATTTACGGTGCCTACACCGCACTGGTCTATATGGCACCAGTGGTGGGTGGGCGACTGGCAGACAATATCCTGGGTTACCGCATTGCGATCATCCTGGGTGCTGTGATGATGGCCATCGGCGAGTTCATGATCCTGGGAGGTAACCAGACATGGCTCTACATCGGTATGGCAGCCATCATCGTGGGAAACGGTTACTTCAAAGCCAACATCTCCAGTCTGGTGGGCAAGCTCTACAAGAAAGATGACCCACGACGCGACTCCGGCTTCACCATCTTCTATATAGGTATCAATATCGGTGCACTGCTGGCCACGCTCGTAGTAGTTTGGGTCGGCGAACGGTTCGGCTTCAAGTATGGCTTCGGACTGGCCGGCATCGGTATGCTGCTGGGGCTGCTTATCTTCATGGCGGGACAGAAGTACTACAAACACCTGGGGCACCCGCCCAAACCGGAGAAGCTGCACGCCAAAGTGTTCGGCCCCCTTACACAGCTTCACGTTACAGTGCTGCTCTCCTTCCTGGCCATCCCGGCGCTCTACTTCCTGATCATCTACAACAGCGTGATAGGCATTCTGCTGATCCTCACCTTTGTCTATGTGGGTTACACGCTCCTAAAGGAGGGCATCAAGGGAGGAAATATCCTGCGCGACAGGATGATCATCTTCATCATCCTCTGCCTCTTCAACATCGTCTTCTGGGCGCTCTTCGAGCAGGCAGGCTCGTCGCTCACCCTGTTTGCCGACCGCAACGTGGACCGCAACGTCTTCGGCATCTTCGAGATGACCGCCGGACAAACGCAGTTCTTCAACCCCTTCTTCATCATCGTCATGGGATCGCTCTTCTCCATGCTATGGGTAAATCTTACGAAGCGTAAGCTCAACCCCAACATCCCGGCCAAGTTCGGCTACGGTATTATCCTGCTCGGCATCGGTTACCTCATCACCCGCTTCGGCCTTTACACCTATAACGAAGCCTTCCTGGTACCACTCTGGATCATCATCGGTATCTACTTCTTCCATACCGTGGGTGAGCTCTTTATCTCCCCCATCGGCCTCTCCATGGTGAGCAAGCTGGCACCCGAGAAGCTATCCGGTACACTGATGGGTGCCTGGTTCCTCTCCTTCTCCGGATCCAACTTCCTTGCGGGTCAGCTCGCCAAGCTCACCGGCAGTAACGGAACGGCTGTGGAAGTAGCAGATAACATGGAGACAGCCGTGGCAGCCGTCGCTCCCACAGGCATGGAGTCTCTCTCCCGCTACATCGAGGTATACACCATGTTCGGCCTGATTGCCGTCGGCACCGGTCTGGTCGTGGTACTACTCTCACCCAGGCTCAACAAGCTGATGCACGGGATAAAGTAACTGTTAGCTGTAGGCTTTTTGCTTATGGCTTGTATCCTATAGCTTACAGCTTACAGTATATCGATTATTCCCAAACCACTACCCTTACAAGGTTTTCACCACCAAAACAGAGAACTGAATGCTGATAACTGATAGCTTACTGCTTATTTCAATCAATGCACATGCTCCTCAGCATTGTGTGCGATCACGATCTCGCGGGCGATGAAGGATTCCTGCCCCGAGCTGTCGGTACAGTAAACGATGAAGTGGTAATGCCCCTCTTTCACCGGGCGCCCGTCGATGCTGTCAGGCACCTGCATCAGGTGATGATGGATGGTGACGCTTCGCTTGCCGGCAATGGGCTCCTCTCCCAGCTTGATAAAATCACTCTCCAGCCAGCTTTTTTCAAAAGCCATCGAGTCCTCAGTCGCACGGGTTGCTGCTTTACCTGTTCTCAAAGGTGATGATGCGCTGTGGTCATGCCCGTCAAACGCACCGTGGATATTCACCTTGTACGATGCCAGCGCCTCATTATCCGAGAGTGTCATCTCAAAATGGATGGCACTGCCCGGGCGTATCTCCGTATCCTCAACAGGGGATGATAGGACGATCAGCGGTTTCTCACTGTCGTTCAACTCCTTCTCGCACGATGTGAAAGCGGTCAATGCCGCAAACAACAGGATCATTACACTATTTCTTCTTTTCATACTGAATGTTTAATTAAATGATTTAATGATATTGCTTAAAGCTTACCGCTTACAGCTTATTGCTTACAACTTACTGCTTACCGCTTATAACTTATAGCTTATCGCTTATTGCTTATCGCTTACAACTTTTCAAAACGGCACCCTCACGATCAGCTGAATGTTCCTTCCCGGCTCCGGCAGGTTCAGCCGGCGGTAGAAGCTCAGGTGATTCAGGAAAGGCCTGTCCATGATGTTCTGCACCTGCAGGTCGGTGATTACCCTCCTTCCGCCAATCAGCCAGTGGATGTTGGCCGAGATGTTCCATAGCTGTGTCCCGGGTGTACGCTCCTCATTTCTTGCGATCCGATCCTGGCCGAAGACCCAGCGGTGCTCCAGCTGAAGCACATATTGTGGTAGCGCCGCACCTCCTGCTCCGCTGTAGGAGAGATCGCTTGTCACCGTTGTCGGTGGTGAGAAGGGAAGCGGGTAACCATCCGTCATGTTCCTGTTATAGATGTACTCCAGGTCCGACGAGAGACGCCAGTGATCGTCCGGCGCATAGCTCGCCGCCACCTCGCCGCCTCCCATCACCGCCTCCGCCTGGCGGTAGCGGTACACCTGACCCGTATGGGGCAGCACCGACCACTCACCCGACGGCTCCAGGTAGATGTAGTTGTCGAACCAGGAGAGGAAAGGCGATACCGTCACCTCCCATCTCCTGCCTGCAAGGCGATACTCCATATCCCACTGGTAGCCGCTCTCTGAGGTGAGCGTCGGCTCCCCTTTCTCATGGCGGAAGGCACCATGGTGCACCCCGTTCGATGCCAGCTCGTTGGCCGAGGGATAGCGGAAGCTCTTGCCGATATTCATTTTTATGGTCTGACGATAGTCCGGCCGGAAGGTGAACCCGACGGCGCCGGACCAGTCGCCGAAATGTCTCTGCAGCTCCTCTGCCCGTTGTGCGTAGAATGCCACCTGCTCCTCATCCTGCTGCAACATCCGCAGGTAGTCAGCCAGCAAGGGGTCATAGTATCCCTCCACTGAGAGCGACCCGGCATCATAACGCACCCCGCCCGTCAGTGAGAGCGTTTTGCTGAGCACCCACTCGTTCAGCCAGTAAGCACCCGCGGTCCACCGGTCGAAATCGGGCAGCAGGAAAGAGTAGCCCCCCACCCTGTTATGCTGGTACTCGCCCGCGAGGCCGATCGTCTTCCGCCATCGCTTCTCCTCGTCCAGCTTCAGCCGCACGTGGGTTGAGTAAGTATCCAGCAGGAACTGCAGCTCCAGGTCCGGATCAACTGCCGGCGGCTGCTGCGTACCGTAGTGCGTGTGGAAAGGAGATAATTCCTCGCGGCGGTTGCGCTGGAATCCCAGGTCGACCTGCATCGTTGCGCGGGAGAAGCTTATCTCATTGTTGGATATCAGCTTAAAGTGGTTCGATGTGGAGAAAGGCATCTCCACGTTGCGCACCTCTCCGTCAGGCTCGAGACGTGAGAGTGAGGGCACACCATGTGCTCCGGGAAAGAAACCGTTCTTCGCAGCGATATTCGAGGCATGGAGCCAGCTGCTGATCCTTCCGTTATCATAGTTGGCCGAGAGGGAGAGGTGCTGCTCCCTTCCCGCCGTATTCTTCATCCGGCGGTCATGCAGGGGTAGCTGCCAGGTGAGGTAGGTCACCGTGTCTGCCGGCAGGCGGTAGTCCGCGTAGCTTTGCAGCGTGGCACGACCGCGGAGGAACCATGCCCCCTTCTTCCTGTTCACCACCACTGAGGTGCCGTAGAGATCGTTGTTGCTCTTGTAGGTCAGCAGGGCATCACCCCATATCCCGTCATCCGCAGGCACCGTCGGCGGAAGGATCTCAATCACCCCTCCCATCGCGTCGGAGCCGAAGAAGAGCGACATCGGACCTTTATGTACCCGCACGTTGTCCACGTCATACTGATCAATCTCCAGCCCGTGGTCCGCGCCCCACTGCTGGTTCTGTTGCACGATGCCCCTGTCCGCCACCGCCACGCGGTTGAACCCCAGCCCCCTGATCACCGGCTTGGAGAAGCCCGCACCTATATCCATTGAGGAGAGGCCCGGCAGTGCCGAGAGTGTCTTTGCGAAGCTCACCGCGTTGTGCTGCAACAGGTAGAGACGTCCAATCTCCTCCACCGCCAGTGATGAGGGCAACACCCGCTCACGCTGCGATCGCCCCTTCACCGTCACCTCCTTCAGCTGCAGCGCCGAGGGATGCATGTGCAGATGCAGCAGCGTGTCCTGTACCAGCGTCATCGATAGCTTGAGCGTCTCGTAACCGATGTACTGCACCATGAGCAGGTAGTTGCCCCGCTCCAGACCATCAAACGAGAAGAAGCCATCACCATCGCTCTGCAGGTGCCGTTCCCCCGGCTGCAGCATGATTGAGGCTGCCGGCAGGTAGTGGTCATGCTCTGCGCAGTGCACGTACCCCTTCACCGATAATCCCTGCGGGAAAGCATTCAGAACCGCTGTCATCAACAACAACAGCACAACATATATCCTCATAAATAAATCTGTATGATCAGGAGAGTCTGCGACAAACAGCAGATCCGCCCGCGATAACCGTAAACATTACTTTTATTATTTATCTGAACCAACAGCATGCATAAAACAGCCTGCATAGGATCTTTGAATAACCGGGAGTGAACATCCGGACGGGTAAATTCCCCTTTGTTATTCTGGAATGTGAAACGCAAACAGTACAAACCCTTTTGTATTCCGTAGACAATATCACAATATGCACATATTCCTTTAGTAGTAAGATGTGATTTCGCAAACCGATAATAATCATTCAACAATCAATATAAGCAACTAAAACTTCTCAAAACTGTTTGATAATCAGGGGTGTACAACGCAGCCGGCACATAAACCCTCAATAACAACATATACATCATTCATGATAAAACCCTGCGGCAACTCGGCGTCGAACCGCGTCTTACCGCGCAGGCAGAGGACCTCGTCGCACTTCTCACAATGAAAATGGGAATGGAGATGATCCTCCGCATGATGATCGCTGCTCAGCGCGTACTTCACCGAGTTGTCGTTCAGCACGATCTTGTGAATGATGCCGCGCTCCTCCAGTGTCTTCAGTGTTCTGTAAAAAGTCACCCTGTCGAACAGATCCGAATTCCCCTTCAGCTCACTCTCCGACAGCGCTGTCTCGCTCTTCAGCAACTCACTCAGGATGAACTTCCGACAACCTGTATTCTTTAAATCGTACTTGTGTAATAGTTCTTCAATTGTCATAATGAAACACGCTTTCAAATGCAACAATGTTGCAAATATAAGCTGTTTTTATTTTTCCGCAAAGCGAAAGAATTGTTTTTTGTGTTTTTTAAGAAAAAGAGAGATCCATATTTTCGAACCGAGCAATAATCACTCAACCTCCAGACCGCTATCCTTAACATGCTCCCACCTGAAAAGCTTATAGCTTACCGCTTATTGCTTACCGCTTATTGCTAAAATCCCTGCCCCCTCCAAAGCTTTCACCTAAAGAGCTTACAGCTTACTGCTTATAACTTATAGCTTATCACTTACGGCTTATAGCTTACCCCCAAACCCCCACCCTTAACAACCTTCCACCCAATAGACTGATTACTGATTGCTGAAAACTGACTTCTGATTACTGACCACTGCTCACTGACTTCTGACTACTCACCATTTCCTACATTTAGTAAGTTAAAACTATCATTAATGCTAAATTTTTAGTTAAATTTTTGTACATTTGTTCGAATAGGAATAAAAACTATGCATTTATGATTTATACAAAGAACCAGGAGGGGATCGCCACCAAGATCGATGACCTCTCCGATATCTCTAATTGGAAAAACTGGAAATGGCAGCTAAAACATGCCATCACAACCCTCGAGCAGTTCGAATACCTGACCGGCATCCGCTTCGGGGAGAACGAAAGAGAAGAGCTTCAGGAAACATTCGAGAAATTCCCACTCTCCATCACACCCTACTACCTCTCACTCATTCATAAGGAGAACTTCCGCAACGACCCGGTCTTCAAGCAGGCGTTCGGCAGCGTGCATGAGCTCACCACGCTCAACTCAGAACACAGCGACCCTCTCTCGGAAGAGAAAGACAGCCCCGTTGAGGGGATCACCCACCGATATCCGGACAGGGTGCTGTTCCACGTGAGCAACCTCTGTGCCATGTACTGCCGCCACTGCACCCGCAAGCGGAAGGTGGGCGACGACTCGTACATCCCTTCCAAAAGTCAGCTGCAGAAGGGTATTGAGTATATCAAAAACACACCGCAGGTGCGTGATGTGCTCCTCTCCGGCGGCGACCCTTTCATGCTGCCCGACGAGATGATCGACTGGCTCCTCGCCGAGATCACCGCCATCCCTCATGTCGAGGTGGTCCGCATCGGCACACGCATACCGGTGGTGCTGCCCTACAGGGTCACCGACAAGCTGGTATCCATCCTGAAGAAATACCAGCCCCTCTGGATCAACACCCACTTCAATCATCCCAACGAGATCACCAGCTCCTCCCGCGAGGCGCTGGCAAAACTGGCTGACGGCGGCTTCCCCCTGGGCAACCAGTCGGTGCTGCTGGCCGACGTGAACGACTGTCCCCGCATCATGCGTAACCTGGTACACAAGCTTGTACAGAACAGGGTGCGCCCCTACTACCTCTACCAGTGTGACCTCTCCGAGGGTCTCTCACACTTCCGCACACCTGTCGGCAAGGGGATCGAGATCATGGAGAGTCTTGTCGGCCACACCAGCGGCTTCGCCCGTCCCACCTACGTCATCGACGCTCCCGGCGGCGGCGGCAAGATACCGGTGATGCCTAACTACATCATCTCCTGGTCGACCAACAAGGTGGTTTTACGCAACTACGAGGGGGTGATCACCACCTACAAGGAGCCCGACAGTTACGAGGCGAAGAACTGCGACCGTGACTGCGACCACTGCAACCTCGACCTCAATATCAGGGAGGCGGACGAGATGGAAGCGATAGGTATAGAGAAGCTGCTTTCCAACGACAACGACACCATCTCGCTTATCCCTGAAGATAACGAACGGTTACAACGACGCTATGATAATGAGTGACACCATCGAACATATAGGCAGCGGCTCGGTCATCCAGCATGGTAAGCTCAACGACCGGGTCTACCTGATGAAACTGAAGAAGGAGGACCTCCCCGCCGTCATGCAACGACTGGAGGAGCTCACACGGCAAGAACGATACACTAAGCTCTTCTGCAAGGTACCCGGAAGCCTCGCACCCCGCTTTCTGGAAGAGGGATTTATCAGGGAGGGTGAGATACCCCGTTTCTATCATGGCGAAGAGGATGCGTTGTTCCTCTCCCGCTTCAACGATCCGGCACGATTGGCGGACAGACCTGAAGAGGAGCTTGTACGCTTCCGGCAGCTCCTGTCGAAGCCATTGAAACAGTATGATCAGAGCGAAAAGTGGGAGGATTATCATGTCAGACAGCTGGTGAAGGATGATGCGGAGCAAATCGCGAAGATCTACGCCCAGGTGTTCGAGAGCTACCCCTTCCCCATATATGATCCCGCCTATATCGTGAAGATGATGGAGGAGGATGTGCAGTACTTCGGTGCCTTCAGGGACGATCAGCTGGCAGCCCTCTCATCTGCCGAGATCGATTTCGACACCCTAAGCGCGGAGATGACCGACTTCGCGACCGACAAGGAGCACACCGGCCACAGCCTCTCCTGTCTGCTGCTGCGGACAATGGAAGAAGCCATGCAGCGGCAGGGCATACAGACCCTCTTCACCATCGCACGGCTCGCTTCCATCCCGATGAACAAGACCTTCCTGCGCTTCGGATATCAATACTCCGGCACTTTTATCAACAACACACAGATCTCCGGCCGCATCGAGAGCATGAATCTACTCTACAAGCATATATAAATTAGGAATCTTTTGCTGCCCCTGCCAAGCTTTCATCATAAAAATAATCATTGAAATCTCACAACTGGCTACTGACTACTGACAGCTGACTACTGATTATTGACTTCTGACAACTATTTTCCATACCACTCATACATTCG
>JADMKJ010000233.1 GCA_015478855.1 Proteiniphilum sp. | reverse complement strand
TGGTGAAGCCCTCAACATTGGGAAAACTGTGCCACCCCCATTGTGACTGGGTGCCGAGGGGTACCCCCCCGGCGTAGATCTCCGGGAAGGTCTGCAATCCCGTGGCGTCAACCGTGACGGCAAAATTCCCATTACCCGCAGAGAGCGAAGAGAGTGCCTCAAACTGGGCAACCTTGGGGTTGTTACGCTTTACCAGCGCCAGCCGGTCGATTCTTTCAACAGGACCTTTTCCGCATGTGATGAGCACTCCTGTCACCAGCAGTAACAAGCTCCCCCTGATGCTTAACGCAATTTTCCTCATATTGTATATTTTCACGATTACGATTGATGGGTGATTACACAACCTGTTATTCCGCACTCTTAAATGAGATCATATGGTCAATCATTCAACCCTGATCCTGTTGGATTACAACAATATAGTCAAACTGATCTGACTTTAACTACTGAGAGATGAATGGGTGAGATCTCTTAAAATTGTCCCTTCCTTATTAAGAATCAATACGCAATAGTATATAAATGTATACCCTCTGATTACGCTTATATGCTTGTAAATTTAAAAAAAGTTGTACCTTCGTGCACGAGCACAAATGTATAAAAATAAAGTTTAACTTTTCATCCATGCGCAAAAAGATTCGGATAATAGATATCGCAAAGATGGCCGGCGTCTCAAAGGGGACGGTGGACAGGGTGATGCATAACCGCGGGAACGTGTCGGAGGCTGCCCGCAAAGCGATTGAGAAAGTACTGGAGCAGGTTAATTACAAACACAATATACATGTCTCTTCCATCTCGCTGAAGAGCAGTTTCAAGATAATCGTTGTCACACCCGAAGTGTCGCCGGGTGCCTATTGGGCAAGCATTCACAACGGGATTCAACATGCGCTGGAGGAGTATGAAAACGTGAGGGTGGAGCTTCAGGTTTTCACCTACAACCAGTACGATATTTACTCTTGCCGGGAGACATATGAGAAGATTGCCGGTATTGACATGGATGCCATAATTATAGGGCCTACCTTTAAGGAGGAAACGATCAATCTGTGCAAAAAAATGGATGAGCGGGAGATCCCCTATATCTTTGTCGACTCAACCATCGAGGATACTTCTCCTTTGGCCTTCTTCTCTGCCGATCACTATGTATGCGGCTATATGATCGCCAAACTAATTACCTCCATCATCCCCGACCATACAAATATCGCCATCTTTCAGGCAGTGAGAACCGGCGACAGAAGTGCGAACACAACCATTCTCAGGAAAAAAGGCTTTACCGACTATCTTGAAAAAAACAGATGCACCAACCTGATCCTGAGCATTCCGTTTTCAGTGGTGGAGCCGGAGGACAACGAGATGTATCTCACACGACTGTTCCACAGTCAAAAGGATATTCCGGCTATCGTGGTATTAAATTCACGGGGTAATTTTATCGCCAATTACCTTGCGACCAACCATATAGAAGGAGTGAAGATGATCTGTATGGACCTGACCTCAGCTAATATTGAAGCACTTAAAAAAGGGCAGATCGATTATCTTATCGGGCAGGAACCTGAATACCAGGGATTTTACGCAATGAAGATGATGCTTGAATATCTGATATTCAAAAAGCCGGTGGAAAAGCAGAACTATGTCCAGCTAGATATCTTAACCCGGGAGAATATTGATTTTTATAAAAGGTTCAATAACATTATGTATTGACTTAACCACCTGCATGAATGAGTGTGAAAAACTGGATACAGACTTTATTAAGATGAATCAGACAGATTGCACAAGCAGGGCAAATACAGTTTAAAAAAAATGATTAACATATTTTTTACAAATTACCTGAACGAAACAAATTGTGCTCGTTCACAACTTAAAAAATAATGCTATATTTGCATGATCAGGAAAGAGCATCTCATCCGCCGCTAATTAATTCATTCCCGCAATGCCGGGTTCCTGAATATTTGCTTTTTTTGGAAACCGTAGGTGATGAATAAGCCGAAAACCTTTCTTCTCATCACCAAAAGATATTTTAATTTGAAAAAAGAGAGAAATGAAAACAAATTATCAGTTACGTTATGCTGCGCACCCCGAAGATGCCAAATCTTACGACACACAACGACTGCGCAATGATTTCCTCATTGAGAAAGTATTCAGTGCGGAAGAGGTGAACATGGTCTACTCCATGTATGACCGTATGATCGTGGGAGGAGCGATGCCCGTCAATGAATCACTTCATCTGGAAGCAATTGACCCGTTAAAGCAGCCTGTTTTCCTGCGTAACCGTGAGCTGGGTATCTTCAACGTTGGGGGTAAGGGAAAGGTGAAAGTGGGGGAAACCATTTTTGACCTCAATTACAAGGAAGCACTCTATATTGGATCGGGCGACCGTGAGCTTTACTTTGAAAGTGATGATGCTGCAACACCCGCCAAGTTCTACTTCAACTCAGCCAATGCGCACCGCAACTATCCCGATAAGAAAGTGACCAAGGCCGATGCTGTTGTGGCTGAAATGGGCTCTCTGGAGAGCTCCAATCACAGGAATATCAACAAGATGATCGTGAATCAGGTGCTACCCACCTGCCAGCTGCAGATGGGTATGACCGAGCTGGCAGCAGGCAGCGTATGGAACACCATGCCGGCGCATGTACACTCCCGCAGGATGGAGGCATACTTCTATTTCGAGGTGCCCGAAGAGCAGGCTGTATGCCACTTTATGGGTGAGGTGGATGAAACACGCCACATATGGATGAAAGGCGATCAGGCCGTACTCTCTCCGGAGTGGTCGATACATTCAGCTGCCGCCACGAGCAACTACACTTTTATATGGGGTATGGCAGGTGAAAACCTCGATTATGGAGACCAGGATTTTTCAAAAATAGTCGATTTACAATAAAAAAAGATATATGATGGTTCAATTTTCATTAGAAGGGAAGATAGCGCTTGTTACAGGCGCATCCTACGGCATTGGTTTTGCCATGGCCACAGCGCTGGCCGAAGCAGGTGCCACAATCGTGTTCAATGATATCAAACAGGAGCTGGTAGACAAAGGCCTTGCCAACTACAATGAGATAGGTATCAAAGCACATGGTTACGTCTGTGATGTAACCAATGAAAAAGAGGTGAATGATTTCATCGCACAGGTGACGGAAGAGGTGGGTGTGATCGATATCCTGGTGAACAATGCCGGTATCATCAAGCGTATCCCCATGCATGAGATGACTGCTGCGGAATTCCGTCAGGTGATCGATATCGACCTGAACGGTCCCTTTATCGTCTCCAAAACGGTCATCCCATACATGATCAAAAAAGGACATGGCAAGATCATCAATATCTGTTCCATGATGAGTGAGCTGGGACGAGAGACCGTTTCTGCCTACGCCGCCGCCAAGGGGGGATTGAAGATGCTGACGAAAAACATCTGCTCTGAATACGGTGCGTACAATATCCAGTGCAACGGCATCGGACCGGGATACATTGCCACGCCACAGACTGCTCCTCTCAGGGAGAAACAGGCTGATGGCTCACCACATCCTTTCGACTCTTTTATCATTGCCAAAACACCGGCAGCACGCTGGGGCACGCCTGAGGACCTGAAGGGGCCGGCGTTGTTCCTTGCTTCAGATGCTTCCAACTTTGTGAATGGACATATCCTCTACGTGGATGGCGGTATCCTGGCATATATCGGTAAACAACCCTGATAAATAATATTGATCTTATGAAAACAGGTTATTGGCTGCTACTATCCGTTACGCTTCTTCTTTTCGGATGCACCGCAACGAAAAGTGAGATGACACTGCATGTTGAGAATCCCGGCACGACTGACCGGGAGAATGAGATGGTTGAAGTGGCGTGGGAGAAGGTACAACAAAAACTTTCACTGACGGCAGATCAAACCATTATCATCACCGGCGACGAAGGGCTGCAACTGCCCTATCAGCTGGTGACTGACGGTAATGAAACAACTGAGACACTTATCTTCCCCGTCTCACTGGAAGCGGGAGAGAAGAGAACATATCGTATCTCGACAGGAGTCCCGCAACCTATCCAGCCTCTTGTGTACGGTCGTCTTGTGCCTGAGCGAAAGGATGACTTCACCTGGGAGAACAACCGTACCGCTTTCAGGGTCTACGGACCTGCACTGAAGGCCACAGGTGAAATCAGCAACGGGATGGATTACTGGGCAAAAAGTACCGAATCACTGATCATTGATAAGTGGTACAACGATGACCTGTCGGGAGAAGCTTCTTACCATGTGGATCACGGCGAAGGGCTGGATTTCTACAAGGTCGGCAGAACGCTGGGGTTGGGTATGACAGCCCCTCTCCACAACGACACGCTCTGCCTCGGCGACAATTTCGTTTCGGCAGTAATCCTCGATAAGGGACCGCTTCGGTTCACTTTCAAGCTCACCTACGATCCTTATATGGCCGGTGGAAATGAGATCACTGAAACACGGATCATTTCCCTTGATGCCTATAGCCATTTCAACAGGGTGACCAACATCTTTGAGACAGAGAGCCCTGCATTAACGGTGGCAACAGGTATCGTGATGCCGGTAGAGAATACCGAAGAAAGTGCCGCCACTACCTTTGGTGACAACAGCGGCATCATTGCCTATGAGACTCCCGGAGATGATGCAAACGGCACCATCTTTACCGCAGCCATTCATCCTGATGGGTTTGATGCCATCAAAGTGTTGAACGGCCATTTTGCAGGGATAAACAGTTATCAACCCGGTGAGGCTTATACCTACTATACAGGAGGGGGCTGGAGCAAGGCCGGATTCGAGAGTTTCGATGACTGGACAGCGTTTATAAAAGAGATGAAAGAGAATATAAATCAACCATTCACAATCAATATTGACTAATAAAATGCATAAAATAGTCACTTTTGGCGAGATCATGCTGCGTCTGGCCACACCGGGATATAAAAGATTCATGCAGTCCGATAACCTCGGCGCCACCTTTGGCGGAGGTGAGGCCAATGTGGCTGTATCGCTTGCCAATTACGGCATTCCTGTCGATTTTGTGACCAGGCTTCCGGAAAACGATATCGCCGAATGGTGCCTCTCCGACCTGAGGAAATACAATGTAGGTACCCGGCAGATCCTGCGCGGCGGTGAGCGGGTGGGTATTTACTTCCTGGAGACAGGTGCCGTGGCCCGTCCCTCCAAGGTGGTCTACGACAGGGCACACTCCTCCATCGCAGAGGTTGAAAAGGGAATGTTCAACTGGAGAGAGATTCTCAGGGATGCCACCTGGTTCCACTGGACAGGTATCACGCCGGCCCTCTCACAGGGAGCGGCCGATGTTTGTCTAGAAGCGATACAGACCGCCAACGAGATGGGTGTGACCGTCTCCTGTGACCTCAACTACCGGAAGAACCTATGGAACTACGGCAAAAAAGCATCGGAGATCATGCCGGCACTGGTGGAGGGCTGCGATGTGATTCTCGGTAACGAAGAGGATGCCGAAAAAGTGTTCGGCATCAAACCGGAAGGGTTCAGCGTGGAACATACCGGTGGAGAGGTGGATGCCTCTCAGTTTGAGTCGGTATGCAAGCAACTGATGCAGCAATTTCCCCGGACAAAGAAGGTGATTATCACCCTGCGCGGATCCATCAATGCCAATCACAACACATGGGGCGGATGCCTCTGGTCCGACAAACTTTACCAATCACGAAGGTACGATATCACGCATATCGTTGACAGGGTAGGTGGCGGCGACTCATTTATGGGTGGTCTGATCTATGGTTTACTCACCTATGCGGATGATGACCAGAGAGCGCTCGATTTCGCGGTGGCCGCCTCCTGCCTGAAACATACCATACAGGGTGATTTTAATCTTGTAACCGCGGCAGAGGTGCAAAACCTGATGAAGGGTGACGGCTCCGGCCGTGTCGTCAGGTGATTCATTAGAGGTGCAGCACTTAAAACCTAAAAAACAAATAGCTTAAAGCTTATTGCTTACAGCTAATAGCTAAATAAAACTATGGCTAAATTTTCAAGACTTAAAGTTTATCAGACGATAGAAGAAACAGGGATTGTTCCTGTATTTTACCACGCCGACAGTGAGGTGGCGAGGAAGGTGGTGAAGGCATGTTATGAAGGTGGCATCAGAGCTTTCGAGTTCACCAACAGGGGTGATTTCGCCCACGAGGTGTTCAGCGAGCTGGTGAAGTGGGCTGATAAGGAATGTCCGGAAATGATCCTCGGTATCGGCTCCATCGTGGATGCACCCACGGCGGCACTCTACATCCAATTGGGTGCCAACTTCGTGGTGGGACCGCTACTCAACGCTGATATCTTCAAGGTTTGTAATCGCCGGCAGATAGCCTACTCACCCGGCTGTGCCACCACCAGCGAGATAGGAATGGCACAGGAGCTGGGAGCTGAGATTGTGAAAGTGTTCCCCGGTGGCAACGTGGGAGGCCCTTCGTTCGTGAAAAACATCAAAGGGCCCATGCCCTGGTCCAGGATCATGGTTACCGGTGGTGTGGAACCCACCGAGGAGAACCTCTCCGCCTGGTTCAGGGCCGGGGTAACTGCCGTGGGTATGGGATCTAACCTTTTCCCAAAAGAGGTGATGGAAGCTGGTGATTGGTCAAAAATCACCGAATTAAGTGAAAAATCGCTGAAGATTATCAGCAAGTATAAATTATAATCACCTCAATGAATATGGATTATAACAAGATAGGTAAATTTGTTGGCCTCCTTTTACTCATAACCAATATCTCCTGCATCGCCCCGAGCGACACAACTGAATTGAAACTGGCTCACAGCCTACCTATCGATCACCCGGTGCATGAGGCGATGGTGTTTATGGCCCGGCGTTGTGATGAACTGTCGGGCGGAAAGCTCACCTTCGAGATATATCCCTCCGAGCAACTCGGCTCAGAGCAACAGTGTGTGGAGCTTGTGCAACTAGGCAGCCTTGCTATCACCAAAGTATCAGCTGCGGTTATGGAAAGCTTCACTGACGACTACAAGGTTTTTGGATTACCTTATATCTTCAAATCAAAAGAGCACGCTTTTAACGTGATGGATAGCGATATTGGAGATGATTTACTGCTGAGCACCAAAGATAAATGGATTCGCGGATTGTGCTATTACGATGCCGGCTCACGCAGTTTCTATACAAAATCGAGACCTATCCGTCATCCCGATGACCTGGCCGGCATGAAAATCCGTGTCATGAATAGTATTACGGCAGTGCAGATGATGCGGACACTGGGAGGTTCGGCGACACCCATCTCCTGGGGTGAACTATACACAGCATTGCAGAGTGGCGTGGTGGATGGTGCGGAGAATAATCCGCCCAGCCTTAATACATCACGCCATTATGAGGTTACAGACTACTATTCACTCGATGAGCATACCACCATTCCCGATGTGCTGGTGGTGAGTCAGGTTATCTGGGACAAGCTGAGTGAGGAGGAGAGAGGATGGCTTCAGCAGGCAGCAGATGAATCAGTTGTGTTACAGCGCAAACTTTGGGCTGAATCGGAGATTGAATCACTTAAAGTCGTTGAGGCTGCCGGCGTGGAGATAATCTATCCTGATAAACAACCGTTTATAGACAAGGTACAACCATTACTGGAGAGTTACAAAGAAAATGAAGTCATCTATTCCTATATTAAACGAATCCAGGACATTGAATAAAATCAATCATTATGACCCTAAGAGAAACAATTGATAAAACATTGGAGTGGGCACTTGTATTGCTGATGAGTGTCCTGGTTATAGATGTGTTGTGGCAGGTAACCAGCCGCTATGTGATGAACGCGCCCAGTAGTTTTACCGACGAGCTGGCAGGTTTTCTACTGATGTGGGTGGGTCTGCTCGGTGCTGCTTATGTAGCCGGCAAAAGAGAACATCTCGCTATCGACCTGCTCATTCAACATAGTTCACCGAAGCGAAAATTCAAACTGGAAATAATCATCATGGTCATCATCATCATTTTTGCCGTAACGGTTCTGATCATCGGAGGGAGCTGGCTGACTTATACCCGCTTTCACCTCTCTGTAACTTCCGCAGCGCTGGGATTACAACTGGGGTATGTATACCTGGTACTGCCAATCAGTGGGTTGTTAATAGCCTACTTCAATATAGATAACATGGTGGATATGATTAATGAAAACCGGAAAAAATAACTGCTATGGAATATTTAGAAATTTTTGTGCTGGTGTTCAGCTTTCTTCTCCTTCTCATCATCGGCGTTCCGGTTGCTTTCAGCCTCGGGATTTCCGGTATTTTAACCATGCTGGTGAGCATTGATTTCATCCCTGCTGTGGCTACCTTCTCGCAGCGCATGGCAACAGGACTTAATAGCTTTGCATTGCTGGCAATCCCCTTCTTCATTCTTGCGGGAAACATCATGAACAGTGGGGGGATAGCCATCCGGCTGATTGATTTTGCCCGTGTCCTTGTTGGAGGTATTCCCGGAGGTGTAGCCATCGTGAATGTTGTGGCCAACATGTTATTCGGTGCTATCTCAGGTTCTGCCGGAGCATCTGCTTCCGCAATTGGAAGTATCATGCAGCCTGAAATGAAAAAAGAGGGATATCCCGAAAATTTCAGTGCTGCTGTCAACATCACTTCCGCCACAACCGGCTTATCTATTCCTCCCAGCAATATTCTTATTGTTTATTCCCTGGCCAGTGGCGGGGTTTCAATCACAGCTCTTTTTCTTGCCGGCTATCTGCCGGGTATACTTACCGGCCTGGGGATCATCATCACGGCGATCACCATGCTTGTCTACAAGAAGAAAGGGCTCAGTGGGGCTGTCAGGACGCTTGGTATTGTATCGCTCATTGCTGTGGGGCTGTGGCTGTTATACAATGCTGTATCATTTTCCAGAACCAATCTTTCTCCTTTATTCAACCAGATACTGCTTTATCTGATCGTGGCATCTGTCGCCGTCTGGGGGTTTATCAAAACAAAAAATAACAGGGAGAAGGCTCTTTATGGGACTAAAAAGTTACTGGATGCCATACCCAGCCTGATGATGCTCGTGATTGTTATTGGTGGTATTGTGGCCGGATATTTCACAGCTACAGAGGCATCCGCCATTGCTGTGCTTTACTCCCTGATTCTTGCTTTTATTTACCGGCAGATCGCATTCGGTGATTTGCCCGTGATCATTCTTCGTTCCGTAAAAACTACCGGCATTGTGATGCTGCTTATTGCAGCCAGTCTGGGACTCTCCTGGATCATGGCATATGAGAATATTCCACAGGACATCAGTGCAGGACTACTCTCGATGTCGGA
>JADMKJ010000232.1 GCA_015478855.1 Proteiniphilum sp. | reverse complement strand
GAATCATCATTCAGCGTGTAGTGACAAAAGGAGAGGATGCTTTCAACCGTGCCGGCAGGTACATGTTCAATGACATATCTGAAATGGCGCAGATTCAGATTGGTGATCCCGATGTGTCTGACGGTTCCCTCGTTGCGTAATTCAACCAGGGCCGGCAATGTCTCATTACAGACCTGTTCCAGGTCGGCAAACTCGATGTCATGTACATTGATCAGATCAATGTGGTCCACACCCAGTCGTTCCATGCTCTCATAGACGCTCTCCTGTGCCCTGGTGGCGGAGTAGTCCCACATGTTCACCCCATCCCTGCCATAGCGACCCACCTTGGTGGAGAGGTAGTAACGACTTCGTTCCACCCCTCTCAATGCCTTGCCCAGCACGTTCTCTGCTTTCAGGTGTCCGTAGTAGGGTGAGACGTCGAAGAAGTTGATCCTCATCTCCAGTGCGGTATGTACCGCACGGATACCCTCTTCCTCCTTCATAGGGTGGAAGACAGCACCGAGGGAGGATGCACCGAAGCTGATCCTGGAGAGCTTCATGCCGGTTTGGCCTAATTCCCTGTATTCCATTTATTAATTTTAATCTTGTCTGTTTTTTTGTTGTCAGATCGTCAGCTGCCTATTTTTTCCTAATATGATACCGTCTGCCCGCTTTGGTGAAAAGATCATACTCATATACCTTCTGCAGGTCACTCTTGCCGGTTGACGCGATCTTTTCACTAACCAGAGGCGCTTTTACGGCTGCTTTTCGGAAGAGAGGATTGGGATTCATGCCAGTGGCGTTGGTGAGTCCTTTGCCCTTCAGCGGCACATAAGAGCGGATACGCAGGTTCCCACCGAGTTGTGAGGTGACGATGGCCTCCTCCAGTGTCCCTTCTTTCCATTCCATTTCTACTTCGAATCCTCCACGGGTAACGATGCCCGATACCGATCCGCGATCCCATTTCTGTGGCAATGCCGGCAGCAGATGCACCGCTTCGTCGTGACTCTGCAGCAGCATCTCGGCCACACCTGCTGTCAGCCCGAAGTTGCCGTCGATCTGAAAGGGCGGGTGGGCGGTAAACAGATTGGGATAGGTTCTGCCACCTCTCTGGGGACCGTTGCCGGCCAGCGTGAGCATATTACGGACTATCTTATAGGCATGATCCCCGTCGAGAAGACGAGCCCATAGATTTACCTTCCAGCCGATGGACCAGCCGGTAGCCTGGTCGCCACGATAGAGCAGCGACTGTTTGGCAGCGTCAAACAATGCTGGTGTGGAGTAGGGCGATATCTGGTTCCCCGGGTAAAGGCCATAGAGGTGCGAGACATGACGATGTTCGTTTTTGGGGTCATCCAGATCCTGCAACCACTCCTGCAATTGTGCATGTCTGCCAATCTGCATGGGAGGCAGTCTGTCGCTCATATCACGCAACTGTTTGCTGTACTGCGGATCGTTGCCAACGAGGTCATTCGCTGCAGCCGTACGTGTAAACAGGTCGAACAGCAGCTGGTTATCCATGGTGGTGCCGGCTGTCACGGGACCCTGCTCGGGTGACACAGAGGGGCTGACCACCATCCATCCGTTGTCGGGGTCCGGAATCAGTGTGGAGAGGAAAAAATCGGCCGCCCCCTTCATCACGGGGAAGTATTGTTTCAGAAAAGTCTTGTCGCCGGTAAAGAGATAATGCTCCCACAGATGCTG
This sequence comes from Proteiniphilum sp., assembly GCA_015478855.1. Taxonomy (GTDB): domain Bacteria; phylum Bacteroidota; class Bacteroidia; order Bacteroidales; family Dysgonomonadaceae; genus Proteiniphilum. The sequence continues at coordinate 345 of JADMKJ010000232.1, read as the reverse complement.
GCAGAGCCATGCACCTCCGGTGGGCCACATCCCCGCGGCTGCAAAATCAACCGGACCGGTAATCCTCCAGATATCGGTGTTGTGGTGTACCACCCATCCGTTGGCATTGTACATATCACGTGCTGTTTGCTGGCCGCTGTGACTCAGCTCCTCCATCATCCGAAAGAACGGCGTGTGTGTCTCGGTGAGGTTGGTCACCTCCGCCGGCCAGTAGTTCATCTCGGCATTGATGTTCAGTGTATATTTGCTGTCCCACGCTGGATGGGTGCTATTGTTCCATATGCCCTGCAGGTTAGCCGGCTGTCCTCCCGGCTGTGAGGAGGAGATCAGCAGGTAACGGCCAAA
>JADMKJ010000231.1 GCA_015478855.1 Proteiniphilum sp. | reverse complement strand
GGTGAAGAAAGATAAGGGAGCGGCAATGTCCATTCTGAACCTTGGTGCCGGCTTACCGGTATTTGTTGGACCGGCCATCGTGGGACTGTTCATCGGATTGGTGGGAGATGCCGGAGTTATCTGGATTCTCGCCTCGCTCTATCTGATCAGTGCCCTGCTTACCAGGTTCATCACACTCCCCAACAATGCCAAAACGATTAAATATGTAGATACGGCACAGGAAGATCCCGTGCAGCAATAAAATAGTTGATTAAGAAATAGGATATGTTAAAAATTGAGAATTCATTACAATTTGTAAATGACACAAAAGCACTGATTATCGAACCGGGGGCTATTAACAGGGTTGGTGATCTCTTTATGGAACAGTTTCCCGGCAAAAAAGCGGTAATTGTTTCGGATCAATATATCATTGATCACTTTGGTGATCTCATCACGGAGAGGCTGAATGAGAGGATGATCGTTCAGGAAAAACCCTATATTTTTCAGCTCTCAGAGCTGGCTGCCACCTATGAAAATGTGACGCTGTTGGAAAACTCTTTCAGGGCACACGAGGCCATACCCATCGCTGTCGGCTCGGGCATTGTGAATGATTTGGTGAAACTTTCCGCACACAATGTTGGCAGGAAGTATATGAGTGTTGTTACGGCAGCTTCCGTTGATGGTTATACCGCTTTCGGCTCTTCTGTTACCTTTAACGGATCCAAACAGACCTTCAGTTGTCCTGCTCCTCACGCATGTCTGGCCGATGTGGATATCATCCGCGCAGCTCCGCTTACGATGACTGCTGCCGGTTATGCAGATGTGTTTGCCAAGGTGACCGCCGGCGCTGATTGGTTGCTGGCCGATTTCATGGGGGTTGAACCGTTGAATCCGGAGGCCTGGCAGATTATCCAGGAGGGATTGCATCGCTCTCTTTCCAATCCTGAAGGAATCAGGGGGAGGGACCGTGATGCCATTGCCTTGTTGACTGAACGGTTGATGTTGTGTGGCCTTGCCATGCAACAGGCCAAATCCACACGCCCCGCTTCAGGTGCCGAACACCATTTCAGTCACCTCTGGAACATGGAGCATCACGAGCACAACAATAGGGCGGTGCCGCACGGATTTCAGATTGCTATCGGTACACTGGCGCTGACCGCTTTTTACGAACAGATGCTGCAGACCCCTATCGATGAGGAGCTGGATGTTGATCTCTGTTGCAGCAGATGGCCCTCGCATGATCAGATATTGAAAGAAGCTGAAGAGCGGTTTGGTGATACCGATTTCCTGCATATTGCAAAAGAGGAGATGGAGGCAAAATATATCACCAGTGAACAGCTCAGGGAGCAGCTTCTCAATCTGAAACGGAACTGGAAGGCTATCAGCGATAGATTAGCCCAACAGATCATTCCCTTCGAGGAGGTGAAAAGGCGCCTGAAGGTTGTCGGAGCACCCGTTGAGCCCGAAGAGATCGGTATCCCACGAGAGTATCTGCGTGAGACATTTCATCGGGCACTCTTTATTCGCCGTCGTTTTACCATCCTGGATCTGGGAGTGAGAACCTGTATGACAGAGAAATGGCTGGATGCCATTTTTGGGCCGGATGGCAAGTGGCCGATTGAGAAATGATGCCAGAGGCTGCTGGTTGCGAATGGGTGGATGATCCCCAATGAAGTCTCCAAAAGTAATACTACAACAATGAAAACAAAGAGAAACAATCATTCATTTGGCCGTCGTGATTTCATCAGGAAGGCAGGTATCGGAGCTGGAACCTGCCTGTTGGGGCTTCATCAGGCCCGGGGGCATCTTGCCGGGTCTAACGCCTCTCCGCCCATTCAGGGGTTTGAGGATCACGGCAGCGGCAGTGGCGAGTCGAAAATATGGATCCCGGTTTCGAGTCGCAAGATACGGGTCGGGCTGGTAGGATATGGTGTTTGCCGCTTCGCAGCAGCATTTGGCTTTCAGGATCACCCGAATGTAGATGTTGCCGCAGTGAGTGACCTCATTCCCGAACGCTGCCAGAAGCTGGCGGAGGTGACAAAATGCAGCAAGAC
>JADMKJ010000230.1 GCA_015478855.1 Proteiniphilum sp. | reverse complement strand
CTGCTCCAGCCATCGCTGCATCACGAGTACGCCTGCCGGAAAAGAGACCATGCAGGCCACCAGGGTGATCAGGAGATACTCACGCAGGAAAAGCCGCATGATCTCCCTCACTGTCGCTCCGTTCACCTTGCGGATGGCGATCTCTTTGCGCCGTCGCCGGCATGTCAGCGTGATGATGGAGTAGGCCCCAAAAACAGCTATCAGGATAGCTACCCCGGTCATAACGCTCAACAGGATCAGGAGATATCTCTCCGACCGGGTGTATTCGGCATAGATCTCCTCCATATTCATTATATTCACATTTTGAATTCCAAACTCCTCTGTGGCCAGGCGCTTGATCTCCTTTTCAGTGGCCTCCCTCTGGCCCTCTACATAACGGTAGACATAATGTTTGGAATCTTCAGAATGGTGTCTCCACGGCTGTGGCGTGGTGATCTTATAGATGGAGGGGAAGACAGGCATCAGGGGAGAATCAATATACATATCCGCGATCACACCCACCACCGGCAGATTGAAAATTCTCTTTACCGCTGACGAATCATGGGAGTTAAGCAGAAGGCTGGCGGTTTTGTTGATCAGGCAGGCCTCTTTCTCACCTTCAAAGATATTGCGTCCTTCCAGCATCTCAATATCAAAAAACTCCACAAACTCAGGTCCGTAGATGCTGAATACCTGAATATTCACCGTCTCACTTCTGTCGGATCCAGGACTGATATCCATAGAGCTGTATCTGGTAATTCCTTTCGGCAGGAAATCACCCCCATAACGGATTACATCCTCCACCCCCGGAACATTCTTGATTACGTCCATCGGGATATCATTCGGATAAGTTATGATTGAACTGATGTTGAACCGGTCGAATCCTATCTCATCACTGTTGAGATAGTTGTATTGATAAAAGAAGAGCGTGGTCGTGAAGATAAGGAAGCTGCTGATGATCAGCTGCAGGGTGATCGTGACCCGGCTGAAACGATTTTTTGTTCTGACTGTGTCTGCTCCCTGCATAAGGTTCTCCCGTATCGAGCCTCTTACAATGTATCGTACCGGGATATATGCAAAAAGCGTAGACATGGCAAGCAGCACCACACCAAACAGGAGCGCTTCCCGCCAGAAGAACGATTTAGGTGCCTCAAGCATCGAGAACCTGATAAAATGCGGGTATAACAGTTCCGTCAGTGATAAACCTATAGCCAGTGCAATCAACAACAATGTAACAAATTCACAAAAGAAGAGGGTCAGCAACTGAAAGTCGCCGGCACCGTTCACCTTGTGCAGTACCAGCTCCCGTTGGCGGATCCTTATTTTGTGAATAAAGAGCATCAGATAATTGAAGAATGCACAAAGGATCACAAGAAGGGATACCCCTGCAAACAGCCTGAGATGCTGGTAACGGATGGCCACTTCCGTGTCGGGGTGGGTGGTGCGTAGTTCCCGAAGGGGTACCAGTTTACATGAATACACTTCTGTTTGCGTTACATTCTCGGCAAGTTGATTCACCTTCGTGATTTTCTCCAGTTTCTCCTTCAACAGCGAATGATCGACACCCTTTTTTACTCGTATATAGATAGATGAGGTATGTATGTTCCAGGAGTTATCCATTTGATCATCCCGCTGCGATAACATGATTATGTCGAATGGTACATTGCTGGGGTGTGGCATATCAGGCACAATATCCAACAGGTATGACCTTATGGAATCTATTCTTTGCCCGGTATCTTCCAATCTCAATCCCAGCTTATTGGCACCCTTATGTGTGAATATCTTACAGCCGGGAGGTATGATCTCAGGGTAAGCAATGTTGATCTCCGGGTAGAACACATGAAGAAAAGATGTGTCTGCCTGAATGAACTTGAATGAGAATTTTGTTCCAGACATTTCCCAGTAGGGATTGTTTGGATAATAGATGCTTGTGGCCGACTCAATCTCCGGGTAATGCTCTTTCAGATAGGTGGAAAGCACTTTGGGGGCGAGTTTTTTCACCCCTCCAATTTGTGTGGAATCTTTAAGAAAAACACGATAAATCCTCTCCGCATCGGGATT
>JADMKJ010000229.1 GCA_015478855.1 Proteiniphilum sp. | reverse complement strand
TTCAGGATGTAGGAGTTTCTACCAATGGCATTGGGATCGCTCGTATCGGCAGCAGTCAATTCACGCCATACAAGATTTCCATTGCCGTCTGTTTCAAAGTCGTCCCATTGATAGAGGCGATCGGCCTTGAATCCCCATATCTCACCATATGTTTTACCCACATAGTTGCTATGCACATTTTGTGTATCACCATAACCGGTAATCTCACTTTTGGCATCAAACAAGGTGAGCATCATATTCAGTCCAAGTCCATTCTTAAATCTGTAGTTACCGTCAATCGATAATTCCCATCCTTTGGTAAGGAGTGAACCGTTGTTGGCTCTGGGCGCTGAGGCACCATAGGTCACCGTGTTTACACCATCGGTAGGAACAATCATGTTCTTTGTATGCCGTTGAAACCAGTCGAACTCAAATCCCAGATGACCATCCAGAATACGTCCATCGAATCCCACATCAAGGGTTTCAATATTTTGCCAGGTGATGTTTGCCGAAACGGCAGAAGGTGTACCCACATAACTCAGTAAACTTCCATTGGCTCCAATCCAGGTATTCTGACCGGTACTCATGGTGGGGATATAAAGCGATGAAGAAACCGTCTGGTCGCCAATTGATCCCCAGGAAGTACGAAACTTGAATGAGGTTAAGAAAGGTTTGGACCAATCCATGAATTGTTCTTCACTCAATCTCCAACCTGCAGAGAAGGAGGGGAACCATTTCCATTTCAGGTCTGTAGGAAACTTTGAGGTTCCATCGTAACGAATATTTGTCTCCAATAGATATTTGTCCATCAGCGAGTAGTTCATACGGCCAAAGTAACCCAGCTGTGCCTGCCAGGAAACCGAACCGCCACCGGTCCAGGTACCTGTACCAAAGGCAAACTGCGGGTTCTGGAAATCAGACAATTCCGTCACCTGTGTGTATTGTGAGCTGGCATCGTAGGTCGATAAGTTCATACCGGCCATCAGTTTGAAATCATGGATCTCATTCACTTCGAAACTGTAGTCGGTCATGGCATTCAACGTATGACGGTATGAGTTTTCATGCTCACGCTTAAAGAGGTTGGGTTTCGACGTGCCGTTGTAATTCTCTTCATAGGGTAACTTATAAGATACCATTGCACCTTCGGCACTGCTATTGACCACCATACCATCTTTATTCACATAGATCTCATTCCCGTCAGCATCAACTCTTTTCACGGGTGTCCCTCTATAGCTGGCACCACTCAAACTGGCACCGGGTAATGTTTCAATGTATTCCTGGTTGGAGTAGGTATAATCTACATTGATATCCCAGTTTTTCAGGGGTGTAATGGTGATCCCTGTATTGACGTTCGTGTAATTGTATTGCATGGAGGCAGTCGATGCCTGCATGGTTTCACTCATCGGTGAGCGTAAAATCTCGCCATCTTCGTTGTATCCCAGTGGTACAAGTGGTGACCATCGGTAGAGATACAACCAGGGGCCATCGGAGGTCGATTCAGTCAGGAAGGGATATTTCTTGCTGCGGGTAGAGTACATTGAACCGGCACGAAGTGTCATCCATTCGTTAACCTTTGTCTCAATCTTCAACGATGCATTGTAACGGGTAAAGCTGTCATCTTTGGCATGCTTCATCATACCTGTCTGATCCAGATGAGCCAAGCCAATGCTGAAGGTTGTGTTTTTCGCTTTACCGTTTACAGAGATGTTGTTTTGGATGGTAGGTGCATTCTCCCTAACCATGTAGTCATAGATATTGTAGGGCCTGATACCAAAAATTCTACCATTGCGATAATCCCAGTCACGACCATACACCATTGGGTCGTTGACACCCAACTTGCCGCCATACTTCGCTTCCCACTCATAGGAGCGTTGCAGGCTCTCTTCATCTACACGAAAATAAGAACCCACATAGAGACCATCATAAGAGTAATGACCGGTATGGCTGCTGTCTTTTTCTCTTGCCCGGGCATCGAGCATATATTGCAGTCCATTCACACCTGCCATGTTATAATCCTTGGCCATGTTCTGCCAGGAAAGAATACCTGAGTAAGAGACATCCACCCTGTCTTCTT
>JADMKJ010000228.1 GCA_015478855.1 Proteiniphilum sp. | reverse complement strand
TTGCGCCCACTCCAGCACATCCTCAATCTTGTTGGCCGTCTCATCCAGTTCCCAATCCTCCGTTTTCAGCGAAAACAGCTCTTCCAGGATAGGGGCATACATCTCCATGCAGGGAACATCCTGCGATGGTGTTTTTAACTGTATCAACTTATCTAACAATGACATGTTTTTTAAAAAATCTCTTCTTTGCATTTTGTTTGCTTAATCTTCAATCATACCTCCCTCACTGGATAATCCAAATTATTTTGTAAGCTCAACGAACTTGATGGTGAATCTTTTCTGAAAAAGATACTTGCATCATCAGATTTCACCGGTTCTCTTCATAGTAATAAGAATAGTCTATCCCACTCATAAACATCTCGCGGTCGTTGATTCTGTCGGTAAGAGCATTATTCAACAGCGCTCTGATTACACCACTGTTGGTAGGACTCAGCATCATCGCATTCATATAATCTTTTTTACTGATGCAGCTCCAGTCCACGCATTTTCCGAGGCGACTCTTGAGAATCAAGTCCAGCCACAACCTGGTTGCCCTGCCGTTACCTTCCATGAAGGGGTGCGCAATATTCATTTCCACATACTTGTCAATGATTTCGTCAAAAGTAGTTTCAGGCATCGCTTCAATTTGCTTCAATGTATCGCCTAAAAAATGAGATACCGCAAATTGAAACCCACCTTTGGAAATGTTTTTTTGTCTGATTTGTCCCGCGAAATCATACAACCCGCCAAACAGGTAGGCGTGAATCTGTTGCAATCCTTTAGTGGTCCCCACTTCAATGCTGTCGATGAAAGAACTTTCAAACAATGCATACGCTTTTGCTTTACTTTTCCCGTCAATCGTATCATCGCTGTATGTGAACCACTCCATGAACCTGTTAGCCTTTTTGGAGGGGAATTCCTTGCCCAGTAAGATGATCCCGTTTTGATCGAGCATGTCGGTGAAACGTCTCTTGCCGTCCGGGGCAAGGATCTTCAACTGGGTAGTGAGACTAACCACTTCACTTTTCTCCTTCCTTAACCTGGCTTTGAGATACTTCCAGTAATTACGCGTTTTAGCGTAGTCATCCTGGTCGGTAAGCAGGGCAACAACATCCAACACACTAAACCACCACCTGGCATGTTGCTCGTCCCAGATGGCACGCACCTCCCGGTCATCAAAAAAACGTATGGAAATCTTTGTATTGCTCATAAACCTCAATATTGTCTGTTTCTATCCCCGCATAAAATTACAGAAATGGATTCAGATTCCAAAATGGATGCTCCGACTCCGATCATTTTTGGTCCTCAAAACGACGAACGCCCGGATCTCTCCGGACGTCGTTATATTCACTCCTTACCGCTGCCTGCTACAAGCTTCCACCTCAAAAGCTTATTGCTTACGACTTACAGCTTATAGCTTACAGCTATTTTATTTCTTCTTTTTCGTTTTCCCATACCCATACCCGTAACCGCGGCCATAGCCATAGCCGTAGGCATGGTGGAACTCATCCACGTCGTTCACCACCAGCACCATGTTGTTGAGGCGGTTCTGCGTCATCATGTCGTTCGCGAAGCGTAGGTTGCCCTTGCTCGAGTAGTTGGCGCGGCATACGTATACCGTGGCATCCGCCACGCGGTTCAGTATCAGCGTGTCCGTCACCTGGCTCACCGGTGCCGAGTCAATCAGAATATAGTCAAACTCCTCACGCAGTTTCTCCAAGGCCTTGTCGAGCGAGACGCGCGACAGCAGCTCCGCCGGGTTGGGCGGTATTGCCCCCGAGGGCAGTGCGTAGAGGTTCTCCGTGATGCCCGACGGCACCACCAGGCTGCTCAGCTCCTTCTCGAAGCCAGAGAGGTAGCTGGTAATCCCGTCGCGTGTCTCCAGGTTCATGTACTCTTTCAGTCGCGGTATGCGCAGGTCCAGCCCTATCAGCAGCACCTTCTTGTTCAGCAGTGAGAGGCTGATGGCCGTGTTGAGTGCCACAAAACTCTTCCCTTCACCCGACACGGTCGATGTGAAAGTCACCACCTTGTTCTCCGCCCCCAGCGTCAGCAGCAGGTTGGTGCGCAGCAT
>JADMKJ010000227.1 GCA_015478855.1 Proteiniphilum sp. | reverse complement strand
GTCATCCGATTTCACCGTAAGGATTTCCTGAAGGATATTGGCTGCACCGAATGCTTCCAATGCCCAAACTTCCATCTCACCAAAACGCTGTCCACCGAACTGGGCTTTACCACCCAGCGGCTGCTGTGTAATCAATGAGTATGGTCCGATCGAACGCGCGTGCATCTTATCATCCACCATGTGACCCAATTTCAGCATATAAATAACCCCTACTGTGGTTGGCTGATCGAAACGATCACCGGTAAGTCCATCATACAGGTATGTTCTACCAGATGCCGGAAGTTCGGCTTTGCTGATCCACTCTTCCACTTCTTCCGTAGTAGCACCGTCGAAAATAGGCGTTGCAAACTTAACACCCAGTTTCTGACCAGCCCACCCAAGAACAGTTTCATAGATCTGACCAAGGTTCATCCGTGAAGGTACACCCAGCGGGTTCAACACGATATCAACCGGTGTTCCATCTTCCAGGAATGGCATATCCTCGTCGCGAACGATCCGGGCAACAATACCTTTGTTACCGTGACGACCGGCCATCTTATCACCCACTTTCAGCTTACGCTTCTTAGCAATATAAACTTTAGCCATCTGAACAATTCCCGAAGGAAGTTCATCTCCCACACTGATCGCGAATTTATCACGTTTGTAGGCACCCAGTTCTTCGTTCAACTTGATGTTGTAGAAGTGAAGGGTTTGCTTAATCAGCTCATTTTTATCTTCATCCGTTGTCCATTTGGTCGGATTGATATTGTTATAATCAAGGTCAGCCAGAATCTTCTGCGTAAACTTAGCTCCTTTTGCGAATAACAGTTCTTTATAAACGTTATATACCCCCTGCGAAGTCTTACCGTTTACAATGTTGAACAGTTTCTCCACCAAACGATCCTTCAACACTTTAGTAGCTTTGTTGAAACGATTATCCAGTTCTTCGATAGCTGCTTTTTCCTCCGCCTTCGATGTTTTCTTCGAACGTGAGAATAATTTGGTGTCGATTACCACACCACGAAGGGATGGAGGAGTCTTGAGGGAAGCATCCTTTACGTCACCGGCTTTATCACCGAAAATCGCACGTAAAAGTTTTTCTTCCGGAGAAGGATCCGATTCACCTTTCGGCGTAATCTTACCGATCAGAATATCACCATCTTTCACTTCTGCTCCCACACGGATAATTCCATTTTCGTCCAGATCCTTGGTCGCTTCTTCCGATACGTTCGGAATATCAGGAGTCAGTTCTTCCTCACCTCGTTTGGTATCCCGAACCTCCAGCTCGTATTGGTCGATGTGAAGCGAAGTAAAGATATCCTGGCTAACAACGCGCTCAGAAATAACAATCGCATCCTCAAAGTTGTATCCCTGCCAAGGCATGAATGCCACTTTCAGGTTACGACCCAAAGCAAGTTCACCTGCCTGGGTTGCATAACCCTCGCAAAGAACCTGTCCCTTGGTCACCTTCTCTCCTTTGCGTACAATGGGCTTCAGGTTGATACAGGTACTCTGGTTCGTTTTCTTAAACTTAATCAGTCGGTACGTCTTAACGTCGTCTTCAAAAGAAACCAAACGCTGGTCTTCTGTACGCTCGTAACGAATCTTGATTTCATTGGCATCCACATATTCTACCACGCCTTTACCTTCCGCATGAATCTGGATACGCGCATCGCGGGCGGCGCGGCCTTCCAGGCCAGTACCAACGATGGGCACCTGCGGACGGATCAGGGGTACGGCCTGACGTTGCATGTTCGAACCCATCAGGGCACGGTTGGCATCATCATGCTCCAGGAACGGGATCAGGGACGCGGACAGGCCTACGATCTGATTCGGGGCTACGTCCATGAATTCCACCTCATCGGCCTGCAGGATCGGGAAGTCGCCGGTCTGACGGGATTTGATGGCATTGCCTACGAATACGCCTTTTTCATCGAGTTCGGCGTTAGCCTGGGCGATGCGCGCTTCGTCTTCTTCTTCAGCGCTCAGGTATTCAGTTTGTTTCAGGTTCACCTTGCCGTCCCGCACTTTGCGGTAAGGGGTTTCGATAAAAGATCG
>JADMKJ010000226.1 GCA_015478855.1 Proteiniphilum sp. | reverse complement strand
CAACTTGAATGGGATCAGAAACTCTGGTGGGTACATATCGAGACACTGATCACCCTGCTGAAAGGGTATCAGTTGACCGGATCTCAGGAATGTCTCGAATGGTTTGAGAAAGTTCATAATTATACGTGGGATCACTTCAAGGATCAGGAACATCCCGAATGGTGGGGTTACCTGAACAGGCAGGGAGAGGTGTTGCTCGAGCTGAAAGGCGGCAAGTGGAAAGGTTGTTTCCATGTACCCAGGGGATTATACCAGTGTTGGAAAACGATTGAAGCAATAAACTCAGAAAGAAGCTGAATGATAACGTAATGATCTTTTCTTTTCTGCAAAGCGGTAAAGCCGGATGAGGGGTAAAGGGAATAATTTAGAATCTAAAAACAACAGTAATAACAAAAACAAAAGCAAATGGAAAGCAAGAACCGATCTCTAAAGTGGAGAAACAGCACCTTACGGGGACTGTTTCTTTCACTCTTCTTTCTCTCAACGCTGATCACCTATGCACAGGTGAATGTCAGGGGAAAGGTAGTTGACACCTCAGGAGAAACCCTGATTGGTGTGAATGTAATACTGAAAGATACCCGCCAGGGAACCGTTACGGATATTGACGGGGAATTCACCATGTCGGTACCCTCTACCACCAGCACACTGGTCTTTTCCTACGTGGGCTTCAGGGAACAAGAGGTTCCTCTCAATGGGAGGAATTTTGTCTCAGTAACAATGGAACAGGACACAGAGCTACTGGATGAGGTAATAGTGGTGGGCTACGGCACACAGCGCAGGACCAGCGTGACAGGTGCTGTCTCCACTCTCTCGGATACAGAACTGATCAAGGCTCCCATCGTGGGTGTGACCAACGTGCTGGGCGCCAGGGTAGCCGGCGTGACCTCGCTGCAACAATCCGGACAACCGGGACAGGATGGTGCCTCACTGCTCGTGAGAGGTGAAGGTGCCACCTACATCGTCGACGGTGTGATCAGGAGCATCAATGAGATTGACCCCAATGAAATCGAGTCGATCTCCATCCTCAAGGATGCCACCTCCGCCTCCGTTTACGGATTGAACGCCACCTCGGTAGTCATCGTCACCACCAAGCGAGGCAAAGAAGGGAAACTGGGTATCTCCTACAACGGAAACTACGGCGTCAGCCAGAATACCAATCAGATTAAATGGCTCGATGGCCCGGGATATGCCTACTGGTACAACATGGCCAGGGAGATGGATGGTGATGATCCGGTGTTTACTTCAGCACAGGTGGAAAAGATGAAAGCTGGAGTCGATGGCTGGGGTAACACCAACTGGTATGATGAAGTGTTCGGCGTTGGATCAACAACGAACCATAACGTGAGCGCCACTGGGGGCACCGAGAAAGTAAAGTTTTTCTCTTCCCTCAGCGCCTTCCAGCAAAAGGGTAACGTGGACAATTTCAACTATTCCCGCTACAACCTCAGAGCCAATATTGATGCGAAGCTCACCGACAACATCACCATGGTGATGAACATGGCTGGACGTCTCGACGAACATGACCGTCCCAGCTATTCTGCAGACCCCGGTGATTGGCACAATATACCCCAGCAGGCAGTTCGCGCCCTGCCTTATATACCCAGGAAGATCACGGCAGACGATGGAAAAGAGTATTACACCTCAACCCGTACAGCCTCTTCTCCCGTGAGTCCGCTGGCAGCGATTTATGAGTCCGGTTACAGCAGGCCAAAGAATACCACCATTCAGACCAACTTCTCGCTCAACTATGATGCTCCCTGGATGGAGGGGTTAAGCCTGAAGTTCATGGGCGCCTATGACAAGTTCTTCCAGTTCAACAAGTCACTGACCATCCCCTTTCAGACAATGATGGGAGCTCTACCGTCGACCACCACGGAGTCAATCAGCTACACCTCTTTCCTGAACAACTCTGGAAACACCGCCCTGACTGAAAGCGCTCACAGCTCTACCAACGTAGTCACGCAGTCCAGCTTTACTTACGACCGTCAGTTCGACAAGCACAAGATCAACCTCTTCGGTCTTGCCGAAACCCGCAACGGCTTCTCCAACACCCTGGGAGCGACAGG
>JADMKJ010000225.1:22530-56131 GCA_015478855.1 Proteiniphilum sp. | reverse complement strand
CTACACTAAGGTACTGCTTTCCTTTGGATTTAACAAAAAAACAGGGAGAATTTTCTCCCTGTTTAGAATGAATTTAACAACATCTTATTTCCCGTGGCAGTTTTTAAATTTCTTGCCACTACCGCAGGGACAGGGGTCATTTCTACCCACTTTCTTCTCCACACGGATAGGTTCAAGCTTCTGTTGTGGTTTCGGTCCCTGGGAGCCCTCCTTATCTCCTCTTGCTGACAGAGATCCTGTATCTTCTTTCTGTGTTCGGTATTTGCTGTAGTCAGTTTTTTGTTCAGGTGCTGCCTGGCGTACACTGCCCGGATCCTGCACCGGTATCTGACCTCGCATGAGTATAGAAACCGCTTTGGAGTTGATATCATTCACCATTGTTTTAAAGAGACTGAACGATTCAAGTTTGTAAATCAACAATGGATCTTTCTGTTCATAGCTTGCGTTTTGCACAGAGTGACGCAGTTCATCCATCTCCCGGAGATGCTCTTTCCAGTCTTCGTCGATGGTGTGGAGTATGATTGATTTTTCGAATGCTTTCACCAATGCTTTCGATCCCGACTCGTATGCCTCTTTCAGGTTGCAGGCAATGTTATAAACTCTTTTACCGTCGGTGATGGGAATAAGAATGTTTTCATACATGGCGCCCTGATTCTCAAAAACCTGCTTGATTACCGGATGTGCTACTTCTGCCAGTCGCTCTGTTTTACGCTTGAAGGTGTCAAATGATTTATCGGTTACCGCATCTACCTGCTCCTCCATTCTCAACTCTTTCATCTCTGACTCCTTGAAAGGAATCTCGAGTGCCATGATGCGCAGGAGATCCATTTGCATGTTTCCATAGTCATCCTCATTCACTTCCACGATATTCCTTACGGTGTCTGAGATCATATTGGCGACATCATTGTCGATACGTTCTCCCATCAGTGCATGACGACGTCTTTTATAAATAACTTCACGCTGTGAGTTCATCACATCATCATACTCCAGCAAGCGTTTACGTATACCGAAGTTGTTTTCTTCCACCTTCTTCTGTGCCCGTTCAACCGATTTGCTCAGCATGCTGTGTTCCAGCACATCACCCTCATTGAATCCCATCTTGTCCATCAGTCCGGCAATTCTTTCAGTGGCGAACAGACGCATCAGATCATCTTCCAGAGAGACGAAAAAGACAGATGATCCCGGGTCACCCTGACGACCTGCACGTCCGCGCAACTGTCGGTCCACACGACGTGACTCATGCCGTTCAGTACCGATGATGGCGAGACCACCTGCACCCTTCACGGCTGCAGAGAGTTTAATGTCCGTACCACGACCTGCCATGTTGGTCGCGATGGTCACCACCCCACTCTGTCCCGCGTTGGCTACAATTTCAGCTTCACGCTGGTGCAGCTTGGCATTCAGCACGTAATGTTCAATCTTACGAAGGGTAAGCATACGACTCAACAACTCTGAGATCTCTACCGAGGTGGTACCCACCAGCACCGGTCGTCCTGCTTTAATCAGTTTTTCTATCTCCTCAATTACCGCTGTATATTTCTCACGCTTGGTCTTATATATGCGGTCATTCTGGTCGTCACGCGTGATAGGCCTGTTGGTCGGTATCACCACCACATCCAGCTTATAGATATCCCAGAACTCACCCGCTTCTGTTTCAGCCGTACCGGTCATACCGGCAAGCTTACTGTACATCCTGAAGAAGTTCTGCAGGGTGATGGTCGCAAAAGTCTGCGTGGCTGCCTCCACCTTCACATGCTCCTTGGCTTCGATGGCCTGATGCAAGCCGTCGGAGTAACGGCGTCCCTCCATCACACGACCTGTCTGTTCATCCACGATCTTCACCTTGTTATCAATCACCACATACTCATCATCTTTTTCAAACAATGTGTATGCCTTCAACAGCTGATTCACGGTATGCACACGCTCCGACTTGATGGCATAGTTCTGTAACAGCTCATCTTTCTTTGCCAGCTTTTCTTCGTCGGAAAGAGTTGAATTTTCCAACTCTGACAATTGAGAAGCGATATCGGGCAGAATAAAAAACAGGGGGTCATCCGATTTGCCGGTGAGCATGTCAATCCCTTTGTCTGTCAGCTCAATGCTGTGCATCTTCTCTTCAATGACAAAATAGAGCGGATCTGTAGCAATATGCATATTGCGCATCTGCTCCTGCATGTAAAACCCTTCTGTCTTAAGCATCGCCGCTTTCACACCCTGTTCGCTGAGGTACTTGATAAGCGGTTTATTTTTTGGCATCGCCTTGTATGAACGGAAAAGCTGCAATGCACCCTCCTCCTGCTCCTTTGTGTCGGATGATGCCATTTTCTGTTTCGCCTCCGCCAGCAGACGGGTAGCCAGGTCACGCTGGGCCTTCACGATCACTTCTACACGCGGTCGCAGCAGGTCATACAGCTGGTCGTCTCCTTTTGGTACCGGTCCGGATATGATGAGTGGTGTACGGGCATCATCGATCAATACTGAGTCCACCTCATCCACAATGGCGTAATTGTGTTTCCGCTGCACGAGGTCCTTGGGTGATACAGCCATGTTGTCACGCAGGTAGTCAAACCCAAACTCGTTGTTTGTGCCGAAGGTGATGTCCGACTCATAGGCTTTACGGCGTGCATCCGAGTTAGGTTCATGCTTATCGATACAGTCTACCGACAAGCCATGAAACATGTACATCGGCCCCATCCATTCCGAGTCACGCTTCGAGAGATAATCATTCACCGTCACCAGATGGACACCCTGATGGGTGAGCGCATTCAGAAATACAGGCAGTGTGGCCACAAGCGTCTTTCCTTCACCCGTAGCCATCTCGGCAATTTTACCCTGGTGGAGTACCACACCACCAAACAACTGCACATCGTAGTGAATCATATCCCAGGTGATCTCGTTACCCCCCGCAATCCAGTGATTCTGGTAGATGGCCTTGTCACCTTCAATACGTACAAAATCATGCGCTGTCGCCAGATCACGGTCGAAATCGGTGGCAGTAACCACGATCTCACTGTTCTCCGTAAAACGACGTGCCGTATCTTTCATGATAGAGAATGCTTCAGGAAGTACCTCCTCCAGCACCTTTTCATATTTCTCAGTGATCTCCTTTTCAAGCTTATCGATTTGATTCCAGACAGCTTCACGTTCATCAAGGTCGATCTGCTCCATATCGGCTTTAAGTGACTCTATACCGGATCTCTCCTCAGCCACGTAATCCTGAATACGTTTCTCAAGCTCTTTTGTCTTATTGCGAAGTTCATCATTAGAGAGCTTTTCAATTCCGGCATAGGCTTCCTTTATTCTTTTCACGACAGGATTAACCTCGTTCAGGTCGCGTTGTGCCTTGCTGCCAAATATTTTTGATATAATATCGTTAAGTCCCATATTTATTTGTTGTGAGTGGAAGCAGACATTGAAGATAATGTGTCTGACTGCTTTATACTCTTTTTTTTGTTGTTGTTATAGAAATTAATAGAGTTCTTTCAGAATTTCCCCTTTTGCAGCATTGGGTGCACGTATACGCAAACGGTATGCTACACTGGGTGCAATCTCTGTAGCCTCTATGGTGCGGTTTATTCTCTCTGGTTTGATATCACTCCCAAAAAAAATTGCCGGTGAGATCACAGCATTGTTGCGCACCCTCTGATGTGCTGACGATTGAGGGTCAACCACCCGCCATCCCGGTTGTAGCTCAAGAAACAGATCGCCCGTAATACCTTTGTAGTAACCGTTTCGGTAAAACTGTACGTTTTCATCATATGCACCATGAAGCATCTGATGAGATGTGATCACATCCTGCACTCCTGCAGACTGCACCAGAAATTCAGCGGCATTCTGCTGGAACTCAGCAAGATTAATCTTCTTGTCTTCCAGTAGCTTCTTATCGAAAAAAAATTGACGGTTATAATATTTTTTTATCCACTGCTCTCTTCCATAGAGCGCCATAAGATACATATTGAGCAATGCCTTGCTCCTGTCGGGATAAAAATCACCGCCGGAAGTGACCACACCCTCCGGTAGGATCTCCTGTTCGTTGAAGTAACCGGTTGAAACCACGAAGATCAATGTATGTTTGAGACCTACTGATGATTCTATCGCATCCAGCAAACGCCCTAACTCCTGATCGAGACGATGATATGTATCCTGAATCTCAATAGAGTAATTTTTATCGAGCGCCTTCTCATAGTTGCCCGCATAGAAGGTGACTGCCAGATAATCGGGATTCATACGTTTACCCAAAGAACTTGACTCGAGAACCTTGATGGCTATGCTGTTCACTTCACTGTTCACATAGGGTGATTGCTTGAACAGATGGATATTGTCTTTTTTGTCCACACCGAAATAGTGCTGGAATTTGTCCCTGTTCCTGGTATAAGGGAATGCATTGTAATGCTCAATATCAATCGCCGGACGCCATGTGATGCTGCCAATGGTGTAGCTGAGCGATTCACTGTTTCGGTTGTGCTGATCTACAACCGGTTGTTTATTTTTAAAAAAGGTGGTGGTGGCCCATTTTCCGGTATAATCCTCAATCCAGTAGGCCCCGCTGGCTGCATGTCCTCCGGATGCCAGTGCCTGTGAAGCATCAGGAGCAAAAGCAAAGATATCCGATTGTCCCCCTGAGGCAATCTTCAGCTCATCTGCTATGGTGGATACTTTTATGGGGAGTGGTGAGAGTTTGGCATTGGTGAAATTTCCCAGGTATTTATTGTCGGTAAAAGAGGATATCTCACTGTCGGACTCCACAGCATATTTTTTATCGGCCGTTATACCATGATATGAAGGGTTGGCACCTGTATAGATAGTGGCGATGGTGGATGCTTTATCAAGATTGGGGAAGTTGTATGTCACATTACTGTATACAAGCCCATTGTTCAGCAGTCTGTTAAAACCCTTGTTGCCAAACGTATGCCTGAACATCTCCAGATAATCGCCCCGCAGCTGGTCGATGGTGATGCCAACGACCAGCTTTGGTACCTCTCCTGAAGGGCTCTGTGCATAGAGCGTAGTGATGGAAAAGAGAGCAACGATTGAAGAAAGTACTTTGTTCATGTGAATAAAACTGTCATTTACCGATTTATTGCCCCCACCCTGCTTTCATATATCTGCTGGATGTGAAACGCCTGTTTGTTAAATTCTTTTTTCTCAGCACAAACAGGTTTGAAGCCGATCTGAGCCACAGACTCATTGAAAATGGAATCGTTGCTGCCGGCAATTGTTGTGGTATTAACCACCACAACAAAAGGAAAAGCGTTAAGAGTACAAAGTTAATAAAATGATAGAAATAAACGACTCTATTTGCCGATTTCACCCAAAATAACAGCGCTGCAATCAGGGCAAACAAATTTAACCATATAAAATTCCAGTTTGGATTGGTTGCAGGATGTTCGGAAAAATACATCAGAAAGAAAATGATAAAACCGGCAACTCCTGCCGTCGCAAAAAGAATGGTATCATATCTTTTTGGAAGCTTCGAGACATTGAGCTTGATGATTTGCAGCAGAGTGACCAGGATAGATATGAACAGCAATACGAATGCCACTATTATCGGAGTAAAGAGACTCTGTTCGCTATGGTTATTCCTCTCATCATCATGATCTAAAATCACTGAACTATTATTCACCAGTGGATAACTCAACGTATCGTTTTTCTTGATGATTGCATCCTCAAACGAGTCCATCAGGTATGATGGGAGAAACATTTTTTCTCTCAGATCAATGGTTCTGTCTGCTTCCGTGCCAATCAACAGATCAATTCCAAAACTGACCCATGGATAAGGGGCAAGACACTCATGCAACAGATCGCGATAAGATTGATCTTTAGGTGTGGGTGCGTATCGGATGACTCCATGTGTATATTTTTCAATCATATCACGGGGTCGTGTGGAACAGTTATCATAGAAATAGTTATACCTGTAACCTCTGTTTTCAGGTAATGCATTCACAAAGAGTGCGTCATACAGCTGTTGTTTTTCCACAAATGAAAGAGCTATCTCCTGTTCAATAACCTGCTGTCCTTTGTAGTCATATTCAAACAGAAAATCTTTATACATTGTAACTCCCAGTATATAGTCTGTTTTCCCCCTGACAAAGTTATAGTAAAAATGAGGCTGGGATGGATCGAAGAACCCATAATTGTATACGGCATCTACACCTGTGGAATCGTCACTGACACGAATAGCCGTGTGACCAAACATAGCATAAATAGCTCCTTTCCAGGGAGATGCAGTCAGCAGGCTTATAGAGGCACTATCACTTAACTGCACCTGTGCAGAAAGAGATGTGAGTAGTATGAGTGAAGCAAATATTACACTATATAGTCGTTTCATACGATGATTCTGTTTTATTCAACTTTATGTATGCTTGAATGCGCAAAAACTGTGACAAAAATAGATAAAATTGAGCAATTACACACGCTATTGGCACCATAAGCATGAAAAAATTACGATTTGACAGGAACGTATTACAGTTCTATTTCATTATATTTGCAGATTGAGTCACGAAAAAATAAACAGGAAATCATGCACAAATTATTTCTTCTTTTATTACTGATCATCACAGGTCACCCACTGTCAGCCCAGGATATAAAATTACCTGCAGCCGACAGAGAAGGAGGTAAGCCTCTGATGCAGGCGCTGAATAATCGTAAATCGGACAGAAGCTTTCAGGGGAAAGAGTTAACACCACAGCAATTATCCAACCTTCTGTGGGCAGCCAACGGGTTCAACAGGGAAGATAAACGGACTGTACCCACTGCAAACAACCGACAGGAACTGGAGTTGTATGTCACACTGAAAAGCGGGATCTATTTTTATGATGCCGGGAATCATCTACTCAGGATGGTAAAGAAGGGAGATTACCGCAAGAGTACAGGCATGCAGGATTTTGTAGGATTAGTTCCACTGAATGTGATCTTTGTGTCCGATCAGGAGAAAGCATCATCAGAGCATTACGCTTATACAAGCTGTGGATATGTATCTCAAAATATCTATCTCTATTGTGCGTCGGAGGGATTAGGAACGGTTGTGAGAGGATCGTTTGACAAGGATCAGCTTGCCGGGCTGCTACAACTCCCACCCCATCAGCAGGTATTGCTGACGCAGAGTGTGGGGTATGTGAAATAGCGTCATTAAAAAACGGCGATCTGTTACAGACCGCCGTATTTTAAGTGATACCTTTTAGGTGTTATTTCTTCTTGTTACGGTCTCCGTAACGGCTCATGAACTTATCCACACGTCCCGCAGTATCCACCAGTTTCTGTTTTCCGGTGTAGAAAGGATGTGATGCACTGGTGATCTCAAGCTTCACCAACGGGTAAGTAATACCATCTATCTCGATCGTTTCCTTTGCATTGATGGTTGAACGTGAGATAAAGATCTCTTCGTTCGACATATCTTTGAAAACTACCGGGCGGTAATTGTTGGGATGAATTTCTTTTTTCATATTATTATTATATTTATTTCTTCCTGTTGTAAGAATCTTGTGGTAATCATTTAATGAATAGAATGATTATCATGCACGTTTCATCAAATCAAATAGTTTCATTACCTCATTTTTCGGAGGGCAAAGATAGCACATTCATTCAAAATAAAAAAATATATCCAATTCTTTTTTCATATTGATTGCTACTCAATCTCCTTCACGCCGTTAGAGTGAACAAAGAGAATGTTTCCGATATCGTCATAACCATCAAAAAGCTCGGTGTTGCCGTCTTTAAAACACTTATCATTGAACCCGATCATGGTGAGTCCGGCATCCTGTGAATGATTGCTGATGATCTCCTTGATTGTCCGGTTTTCATCACGGTTGATGACCTCAACGTTATTAGGTGTGATAGGCAGTCGCCCGGTTTCCACCAGATCGTTCATACGTTTCCGGACGGATGCTGTATCCTCCTCGCTGCAGATGTTGAATAGTTTAATATTGGCATTTTTCCATTCCGGATGTCCCAGGATGATGAAACCGAGAAGGATCATCAAGTTGGCATTTTCAGTGTCAAAACTCCTTGCCCATATATGGATGCCATTTCCGTACCTGACAGGCCTCCTGCTCGATGCCAGGATACAGACATCAAAGCCACCTGCATCAACCATCCTGAAATTATCGATGATATCCTGCAGATCCTGTTGTTCATTTTTATCAAACTCAAAAATAACCATGTTGTTTTCCATACCCGCAATGCCGGGTATCTGAATAGACTGAGCGATGGCAGAGGTGGTGGAGGGTGAGATGATTGTATCGATGTATACGTGACTCGATGTGTCGAGGCTCGTAACCAGTCGTTTCAGCTCCTGATCAGCCTGAACACAGGTTTCTTTCGAGAAATAACCGTCGATAAGATGCAGGTAGGTGCCGAACCCATATTTGTAGGAGATCCAGTCCATTAACTTCAGTGCGTTATTCCGTTGAAAAGTGTTTCTTGAAATACAGATGGCACTCGGCCTCCACTCCTGTTTTATTGCCACATCGGTTCTTTTCTTCTGCAGGTAGATCTGCAGATCTCTGTTGATCTTCAACAGTGTGTTGGCAAACAGAGCGGCAAACCCTTTTCGTCCGCTGTGATAATGATCCATGTAGAGATAGAGAAGGATCATGGTGACAAACGCTATCAGTGTGTATACAAGGCTGATTTGAAACATCACCCAGACAGCTGCCAGAAAGCCGATTAACGAGATATACCATTTAGATCTGAATGTTGGCCGGTAAGAGGGCGATGACCCGAAATGATTCAGGAAGGATATAAGACACAATGTTCCGTATGTTACGAGAAAAAACATGGTGATTATTTGTGCCACCACATCCACACCACCAATAGCGACAAAAATAAGTGCGATCAGACAGGTGATGATAGATGCGTTCACCGGCTCATTGTCTTTGATACGTGTCCTGCTTAACCATCTGTTGGCCGATTGTATGGGGATGGAGCTGTCCATGGCGATGGCTTGCAGCGTACGCGGCCCTACCATCACTGATCCCAACGCCGGCCGTCATCCCGGTAAAGGCGGGGAAGATGATGGCAAAAACAATAAACAGCTGATTGCTGTTCATCCATTTGGCATTGGAGGCAAAATAGGTGGCTTCATTGCCTTCTACCGGCTTGCCGAGGAAAAAGAGGATGACTGATAGTATAAGTATCCCTACAACCACATACAACGCTTTCAATCCCATATTGGCTCCCTTGAAAATGACGAGAGCCGACAGAATGAGCATTACCGGCACACTCACTGCCTGCCGCGGCAACGCAATATCATAATGGATAGCCATATAATTGAAGAAGAAGCCGAAAGCCTCGGTAAAGGCGATAATATAAAAAGCAACACTGATGGTTTGTGACAGATAGAGCATGATGCCTAGTGTACCGCCAATGTTAAGTCCGAATGAGCGGGAGATAATAAAATATTCACCGCCGCCTTCAACGCGCTTGTTGGTGGCCAGCTCCGAGATGGCCAGTGCCGTGGGGATGGTAACCATGTTACCGATGATGATAAGCGCAAAAAGACCCCAAAGACCGACAGTGCCTACCGCATAACCAAAACGTAGGAAGAGAATCGCTCCGAAGAGTGTAGCTATTGCAGTAAAGAATACCGCAGGCGTACCGAATTTTTTCTGTTGTCCGCTCATCTCTTTTTTTTTCGTTCAAAGATATGTTTTTTTGGAAAATTAACCTCACTTCAGGATACAAATAAACCCAATTCAGGAAGATTATCCCTTAATTTGTAAACATTTTCTAAACAAGTAAAGAAATGAGGATAGAGATAATTACCATAGGGGATGAAATTCTTATCGGTCAGATCGTCGACACAAACGCCGCCTGGATGGCACGTGAACTGACGCAACACGGTTTCGAAATAGCAGCCATCACAACCGTGGGCGACCGGCAGAAGGAGATCCTCAAAGCACTGGATAATGGCTTCAGCCGGGCTGATATACTTTTGCTAACGGGTGGTGTGGGACCCACCAACGATGATATAACGAAACATACGCTAAGTCACTACTTTCACACTGCTCTGGAGTTCAACGACGAGGTGTTGCAAAACATTGAATCACTTTTTCTGAAACGAAATATACAACTGAATCAACTGACACGAAACCAGGCATATGTACCTGCATGTTCGACAGTCATTCAGAACATGAACGGCACTGCCCCCATCCTCTGGTTCAGGAAAGAGGAGAAGGTACTGGTCTCCATGCCCGGTGTGCCATACGAAATGAAAAGTGCCATGACAAGCGATATCATCCCCCGTTTGCTGGAACAATTTCAGGTGCATGATTATGTGTGCCGTTTTTACCTGGTCGCCGGAATCACTGAGTCGGGACTGGCTACGCTGCTGGCAGAATATGAGCATCAGCTTCCATCCGGATTTTCGCTTGCCTATCTCCCCTCAGCCGGTTATATCAGATTACGTTTATCGGTGTGGGGCGATGAGCACAGTGAGGAGATGAAGCAACAAAGCTTGAAATTGAAACAGATGCTCGGAAATTTGTATGTCGCCAAAAGCGAAAAAGCACCCGAAGCACTGCTGGGTGAGAAACTGAGTAAAATGAGGTACACCCTCTCCACCGCCGAAAGCTGCACAGGAGGATATATAGCACACAAGATAGCGGTTGTTCCCGGCGCATCTGATTATTTTGTGGGAAGCATTGTCTCCTATCACAACCGGATAAAGATTGAACAACTGAATGTTGATGACCAGACCATCGGAAGCTGTGGCGTGGTGAGCAGCGAGGTGGTGAAACAGATGGCGCTGCATGTAGCCGGCAAGATGAAGACAGACTGCAGTATTGCCGTCTCAGGTATCATGGGCCCGGATGGCGGAACAAAGGATAAGCCGGTAGGTACTGTCTGGATAAGCACCTTTTGTGCGGGTGAGCTGGTTGTTCAGAAGTATCTGGTGGGCCGCAGCCGTACGGAGAACATTGAACGTACGGCTAACCTGGCGATGCTTCAGATGTTGAAGATGTTGGTGAGCAAATGATTTAATCGATTATTTCAAAGCCGCAATATGGCACCAAAGGTGCAGGTATACGAATACCCTCAGGGGTCTGATAGTTCTCAAGTATCGCTGCCATGATACGTGGCAGGGCAAGTGCACTGCCGTTGAGTGTATGAGTGAGTTGTGTCTTGCGATCAGCATCGCGGTAGCGGCATTTTAGTCTGTTTGCCTGAAAACTTTCGAAGTTGGAGACTGAGCTCACCTCCAGCCATCGCTGTTGGGCAGCGGAATAGACCTCAAAATCGAATGTCAGGGCCGACGTAAAGCTCAGATCACCTCCGCAAAGACGAAGAATGCGCCAGGGTAATGCCAGTCTTTCCACCAGTGTCTGCACGTAACGAACCATCTCGTCTAGTCGTGCATAGGAGTCTTCCGGCTTCTCTATACATACAATCTCCACCTTGTCGAACTGATGCAGTCGGTTCAGCCCACGTACATCCTTACCGTAAGAGCCCGCTTCACGGCGGAAGCAGGCTGAATAGGCCGTATTCTTAATGGGTAGCTCCTTCTCATCCAGAATCACATCGCGGTACATGTTGGTCACCGGCACCTCAGCGGTGGGGATCAGATAAAGGTCATCCACACCCACATGGTACATCTGCCCCTCTTTATCAGGCAGCTGACCCGTGCCGAACCCCGAATCACTGTTCACCAGATAGGGTGGCTGAACCTCAATAAATCCGGCATCGCGTGCACAATCGAGAAAAAAATTGATCAGTGAGCGTTGTAAACGTGCACCCTTACCTTTATATACCGGAAAACCTGCGCCGGTAATCTTCACACCCAGCTCGAAGTCAATGAGATCATATCTTTTTGCCAGCTCCCAGTGCGGAAGTGCATCCTCTGCCAGCAGGGGCATCTCTCCCCCACTGCGTTCAATCAGATTCTCTTCAGCGCCCTTACCTTCGGGCACCGACGTGTGTGGCAGGTTGGGGATATTCACCAACAGGTTCTGTATCTTCTGTTCAGCCTCTTTCAACGTCTCATCCAGCTGACGGGAAGATTCCTTCAGCACTCCCACCCTCTCACGGGCAGTTGCTGCTTCTTCCTTCTTTCCCTCTTTCATAAGGGTGCCGATTGATTTGGAGAGCATGTTGATCTCTCCCAGCAGATTGTCAAGTGATGTTTGCGTACTACGGCGCAGACCATCAGCAGTGATGATCTGATCAATAATCTCTTTTGCATCGAAATGCTTTTTCGACAGGCGGCGTACCACCTCTTCAGGATCCTGGATGATTACTTTGAGTGTGAGCATATATATAAACGTTCAGCTGTTTTCAGTGCGCAAAGGTATAAAAAATACCTGCACGAAAACAGCCGATAACGAAATATGTTTGTTGCTTCCCGGAGAAATCAGAGAGGCCGTATCTGTCAGAACAATTGGAAGTGAAGCGTTTCACGTAGTTCTCTCTCTTTTAGTTTTTTCTGACGATAGTAACGGGAAATGTAATATGCAAAACCGGCAAATGCCCCCAACATCATAATGTCTTTGATTGTACTATTTTTCATACGATATATAAATTATTATTTTCTTTATCATGTTATTTATATTGCAATACGCACTCATTTTCGTATCATAACAACTAATTCACGGTTTGGGTTCTACTAATAAGATGAAAATTTGTATAAAACGTTGCGTGAAGAAGATGAAATTTTCATAAAAAATCACTCTTCTTTATTCAATTCAACCATGAACAGATTAACAGTTTTATCTGTAACCCTGTATCGGTTATCGGTACGTTCACCTACAATCCATACAATATCGTCACCGGAAAGCAGGACCCATACATTTTCCTTATCCCTCAGGCTGAACTTGCGATCGGTGAAATAATCACTCAGCTTCTTCCTACCTTCCATACCTAAAGGGATAAACCAATCCCCTTCACGCCATCTTCTCAGCTGGAGTGGAAATGTAAGCTTGGCGTAATCGGCAGTGAGAAAACGGTTGTTTTTTTTTATCTCCGCCGGCATGGTAGTGGCTTTGAGTTTCAGATTAAGGGGTGATGAAATCTCAGTTGTCTCCGGATAAATCCAGAAGGTATCCGTTCCATTTACTTTCTCTGTGAGCCTGTCAATGATGAAATATTCACGGTCTTTGATCAGCCGGTATTGTTCAGAAAAGAACAGTTTACCCGGAGTAGCATCCATGCTTTTTAACGCATCCTCAATGGTAGAGGGAGCGAAGCCCAGCGGTGAAAGGATTTCGAAGAAGACAGATTGCGGCGAAGAGGTTTCACGCAGCTTCCGGATATCTATCTGATCATCCATCAAAACAAAATCTATCATCTGTTTGATGGATGCACTGTAGACCATTTCTGCATGGGCGAGATTAGAGGATGTGCGGTGTATAGCTTCCTTAGCCGCAGGATTCAATGCTTCAAGCCCGGGGATAATATTCAGCCTGAGTGAATTGCGCATAATCTTATCATCTCCATTGCTGCTGTCGAACACATAGGGTATACCTCTTTCAGTGATATATCCCTCTACCTCTGCACGTGTAACACATAATAGGGGACGTATCACTTTCCCATGCCTGGAGGATATGCCGGTAAGCCCCCTGATGCCGGAACCACGTATTAGATTCAGCAATACGGTTTCAACCGAATCATCCTTGTGATGAGCTACAGCCACAGCTTCTGCGTCATACTGTCTGCGAATGATCTCAAACCAGCTGTAACGCAGTTCACGTGCGGCCATCTCAATCGATATCCCTTTGTCGGCGGCATACTCTCGGGTATCAAAATCAATGGTCGTAAAGGGGATATCTGTGCTTTTGCACCATTTTTGCACAAAAGCGGCGTCACGGTCTGACTCCTCACCCCTGAGATGAAAATTGCAATGAGCTCCTATGCATTGATAACCCAACAGCGTGAGCAGATCAAGCAGCACCATGGAGTCCATCCCGCCGCTCAAACCTACAATTACCACTGCATTTGGAGTAAGTAATTTTTCCTTTTCTATATATCCGCGAATAGTATCCAGCATCTTTTACATATCAGGTTTTACAATAGCAAAAGTACGAATTTAACCTACACCACACACGCTGCACCGACAAATCTTTCACACAAAAATGGATTAAATCGCAATAAAAAGTGTATTTTTGTACTACTAATTGATTTATAAGATTCAACAGCATAATGAGAGAAAAAATCAAGGCTCTTCTTTCAGAAATAGAGCAATTAAAGGCTTCCGGCATCGATGAGCTGGAAGCAGCACGCATTAAATACCTGAGTAAAAAAGGGATTATCTCCGCACTGATGGACGATTTCCGCACTGTACCGGCAGAACAGAAACGGGAGATAGGTATGCAGATCAACGAGCTGAAACAAAAAGCCAAAGAGAAGCTTCAATTGCTTGGGGAACAGTTTGACAACAAAGGCTCCAGCTACACTGAGACAGACCTTTCACGCACCGCCTACCCTGTTCCGCTGGGTACGCGACATCCTCTATCTATAGTCAAGGAAGAGATCAACGATATTTTTAAGCGACTCGGCTTCTCCATTGCCGAAGGTCCGGAAGTGGAGGACGACTGGCATGTCTTTTCATCACTGAACTTTGCCGACGATCATCCTGCGCGTGACATGCAGGATACCTTCTTCATTCAAAACGATCCGCAGATAGTGTTGCGCACACACACCTCTTCCGTGCAGACACGAGTGATGGAAAAGACGGAACCACCCATACGCATCATCTGCCCGGGACGGGTCTACAGGAACGAGGCGATCTCCTACCGTGCACACTGTTTTTTTCATCAGGTGGAAGCGTTGTACATCGATAAAGATGTCTCATTCGCCGATTTAAAACAGGCGTTGCTCTTCTTTGCCAAAGAGATGTTTGGTGAGGATACCAAAATACGGTTGCGTCCCTCCTACTTCCCCTTCACCGAGCCGAGTGCCGAGATGGATATCTCCTGCAATATATGTGGTGGCAAAGGATGTCCCTTCTGTAAGCATACCGGCTGGGTGGAAATACTCGGCTGTGGCATGGTCGACCCCAACGTGCTGGACAACTGTGGCATCGACAGCAAAGTATATTCCGGATATGCACTGGGCATGGGTATTGAGCGCATCACCAATTTGAAGTATCAGGTGAAGGATCTCCGGATGTTTTCAGAGAATGATCTGCGCTTCCTGGAGCAGTTCCGTTCAGCAAACTAGTGTGATTAAAATATTTAGCATCATGAAGAGAGTAAAATATGTTATCCTACTGCTATTCATTCTGGCAATCACCGGCCTGCATGCACAAAAGACAACACGTGTAAATGCAATCAAAGCCAATGATTACGGCGTAATCTATTCACTCCCAAAGACATCTTTCGAGATCACATTGTTGGTAAAGAAGAGCACTTATCAGCGGGGAGATTTCTACCCCTATGCAAAGGGTTACCTGGGAGTGGAAGATCCCATCACCGAGAACAGTGTACGATACACCCTGGAAGATATTACATTGATAAACAAGGGTATAGTCGATAAAAACAGCTCTTTTATGGTGGAATTCCGTGCCAGGAGCTATGAGCCATACCTTTATCTTCGTGAAGATGGTGCGATTGTGACAGTAAATGCTGAGCCCGAACCGGAGACCTCTTCAGAAATGATGATGCCCGCAGGAGAGCGCTCCTCTGTCAATCCCCGCCGGTTTCTTTCACAGGAAACACTTATGGCCGGGTCCACAGCAAAACAGGCTGAACTGGTAGCCAGGCAGATCTTCGATCTCCGCCGCAGCCGTACCGACATTCTCACCGGTGAAGCGGAGAGCATGCCTCCTGACGGTAATGCCTACAAAGTGGTGATGGATGAGATTGATATGCAGGAAAGAGCCCTCACTGAACTGTTTGCGGGAAGCATAGAGTCAGAATATTTCATGAAAAGTTACACCATCATCCCCGATGAAAATGATATGGAGAAAGTGGTGATTGCCCGCTTCTCCGAGAAACTGGGTCCTGTGGATGCCGGCAATCTCGCAGGAGAGCCTCTCTATCTTTCATTAAGGAACAAGACACCCAAAGTGGAGCTGCAGCTGTCTGAACGTGACAGGAAGCGTCTCGGGGATAAGTTCAGACAGGGGCTTGTATATAACATCCCCGGTAAAGCTGACGTGACGCTGGAATACAGAAACAGAGAGTTAATCGGTATGGAGGTGGATGTGGTGCAATATGGCTCGCAGGATGTACTCACGAAGAAAATGTTCGAAAACATGAAACAACCCATCAAGGTATTGTTTTATCCTGAGCTGGGGGCCATCAAACAGATTATTCAATAGTCAGATCGTTTTAAAGAAAGTAACCAGATGCGAACCAGGATCATTATAACAGTCATTCTAATTTTTGTCACGGGATTTGGATTGATGATCTCCTGCCATGAAGGAAGAGGTGGTGGAAAATCATTGAAGATTGAATACGACAGTATTGTCGTGAATCAACGGATACCCCTGTTGCAGGCAAACGATACAACACTGCCTTCAGCTGAAGTGGAGCTATCATTCACTTATCCTGTAAAGTTCCGTGACACCGAAAGTCTTGCTCGCCTGCAGCAGATCTTCAAGGGTACTTTTTTCGGAGATACAAGCTTCGACAGCATCACACCACAGGAGGCCACAGAGCGTTTCATGGCTGATTATACCACACGCTACGAGTCATTGTCTAACAGTTACTATGAAGATAAAGCACGCCTGGAAGGTGAGATGCCTCTCTGGTACTGGTATTTCATGCACATCAAAAACAGGATCCTGTTTCAGGATGAATCATTGTTGAGCTATGCAGTGGAATACAGTGATTATGAAGGTGGTGCACATGGTTCATACCGTATTCTTTACACCAATATCAATCTGGACGAACTCAATACCATCTCGGAAGAGGATCTGTTTATGCCGGACTATTACAAGCCGCTCACCGAAAAGATTATTCAACGGTTAATGGATCAATATGATGCAATCGAACCCGACTCGCTTCTTATGAGAGGATTCTTTACTATTGAGGATATCGTCCCCAACAACAACTTCTGGCTTAATGAAGAGGGCATACACTACACCTACAACCAGTACGAGATTGCCCCCTACTCCATGGGTGTCATCGATGTGACGGTACCCTATAGTGATCTGACCGAAATCCTGCAGCCTGAAACGATTATTTCAGGCTATCTGACTAAATAAAACAGGGCGGAAATAGTTTCCACCCTGCCTAAAAATAATCAGCCGGTCACGATGCCGGCTGATTTCCGTTAAAGTTCACTCTTGAACTCGAGATAGAGTGTGATAGTGACATCTTTGCCGATACCGAGACCATCAGGATCGTAAGCCACATTGTAATCTATCCTGTTGATTTTGTTTTTGGCAATGAATCCCACTGTCTCAGCACCATTCTCTCCTTTTACTACTCCACCATAATATACATCAAATGTAACATCCTTTGTCACATCTTTTATCTGTAACTTACCGTGCAGCTTGTACTTGTTCTCCTTTACCTTCTCAATAGAGCTGCTCTCGAATGTCATCACCGGGAATTTCTCCACATCAAAAAAATCGGCACTGCGCAGATGATCATCACGCATGGGTACACTGGTATTTACACTTGCTGTTTCTACATTGAAGAACACCCTCGCCTCTTCTATGTTGTTCATGTTGCCGATGATGCCACCGTCAAACTTTTCGAATTTCCCATTCACAAACGTAATACCGCTATGCTTCACCTTGAAATTAACAGATGTATGTGCAGGATCTACCTTGTAGTGTGATTGAGCCATCAGCCCAAGAGCAGTAAAGAAAGTGATAAGAATGAATGTAATTTTTTTCATAGAAATATAATTTATTTAAAAAAGTTTATTGCGCCAGGGACAATCATTTAACCGGTTGAAAAATAATCCCCTCCCTCCCTGTGTATTAATTTAGTTTGATTTACTCTGATTTAACATAATAAGCCACCTCTTTGTTCAGTCACACTATCACCATTACCTGTAGGAGAGATTGAAGAAAAAAGCAGTATCTTTGTACAACAAAAGCCGCTCAATGGTTGTTACTAATCTGTAGAAAGGCTTTTAGCCTACTATTTAAGGTCACAGCGTCCAATAAACAGAGAAAATAGTTATGCAAGAATTAAATCAAGATCAGATATTAAATGAGTTAACCACGCAGGATTACCAATTCGGTTTTACCACCGATGTGGAAACAGAAGTGATTGAGAAAGGATTGAGTGAAGATGTCATCCGACTTATTTCGTCGAAAAAAGAAGAACCTGAGTGGCTGTTAGAATACAGGCTGAAAGCCTTTCGTTACTGGCAGACAATAAAACAACCCGAATGGGCACATCTAAGGATTCCCGAGATCGACTTTCAGGAGATCATCTATTATGCCGATCCCACGAAGAAGAAAATACCTCAAAGCCTCGATGAGATAGATCCCGAACTGCTAAAGACTTTCGAGCGGCTGGGGATACCACTGAATGAACAAAAACAACTCACAGGTGTGGCTGTAGATGCAGTGATGGACAGTGTCTCCATCAAAACGACCTTCAAGGAGGTGCTTGCCGAAAAAGGAATCATCTTCAGTTCATTCAGTGAGGCAGTGAAGCATCATCCCGATCTGGTGAAAAAGTACCTGGGGACGGTTGTTCCCTCCAAAGATAATTTCTATGCTGCATTGAACTCCGCCGTATTCAGTGACGGCTCGTTTGTCTATATCCCCAAAGGGGTGCGCTGTCCCATGGAGCTCTCCACCTACTTCCGCATCAACACTGCTAACACCGGACAGTTTGAACGTACGCTCATCGTTGCCGACGACGACTCCTATGTGAGCTACCTCGAGGGGTGTACCGCCCCCATGCGTGACGAGAATCAGCTTCACGCTGCTATTGTGGAGATCGTCGCCCTTGAGAACGCCGAGGTGAAGTACTCAACCGTGCAGAACTGGTACCCGGGCGATAAGAATGGCAAGGGTGGAGTTTTTAACTTCGTCACAAAACGGGGTCTCTGTAAAGGAAACCATTCAAAAATCTCATGGACACAGGTGGAGACAGGCTCAGCCATCACCTGGAAGTACCCCTCCTGCATTCTGGCGGGTGATTATTCCGTGGGTGAATTCTATTCAGTGGCCGTCACTAATCACTTTCAGCAGGCCGATACAGGAACGAAGATGATTCATCTTGGTAAGAATACCCGCAGCAGAATCGTATCGAAAGGTATCTCAGCAGGCAGTAGTCAGAACAGCTACAGGGGACTGGTGAAAGTATCCAAAAAAGCCGAGAATGCACGCAATCACTCACAATGCGACAGTCTGTTGCTTACAGACCACTGCGGTGCACACACCTTCCCTTACACCGATATTCAGAATCCATCCGCTGTGCTTGAGCATGAGGCTACCACCTCCAAGATCAGCGAGGACCAGATCTTCTACTGCAACCAGCGTGGTCTGGGAGAAGAAGAGGCGATAGGACTGATCGTCAACGGGTATGTGAAGGAGGTGGTGAACAAGCTCCCGATGGAGTTTGCCGTGGAAGCACAAAAACTGCTTCAGATCAGTCTTGAAGGCAGCGTTGGATAACATCATTTCCAACGTTCACCAATCGATGGTTTTTATACCATGAGCAGATAAATATTCATTTGTTCTGCTAAAATGATTGTTTCCGAAGAATCCCCTGTGCGCGGAGAGAGGTGAAGGATGTGGTGATTTCAGGATGAGATGCTTACCTGCATCAATGGAGGCTCCTTTCCGTTGAGCATAGGCACCCCAGAGAATGAAAACCAGATGATCCCGCTCCCGGGCAAGATGGGTGATCGCTGCATCAGTAAACGCCTCCCATCCTTTCCCCTGATGTGAGCCGGCACGGTGCGCCTGCACCGTCAGTGTTGCATTCAGCAGGAGTACCCCCTGCCCTGCCCATCGTTCCAGATTTCCCGATAGGGGAATGGCTTTGCCAAGATCATTCTTTATCTCCTTGTAGATATTCAGGAGCGATGGTGGAACTGTAATACCCTCATTCACTGAGAAACACAACCCATGTGCCTGTCCCGGTTCATGATAGGGATCCTGCCCCACGATCACCACCTTCACCTCATCGAAAGGGCAGCTGTTGAACGCATTGAAGATGAGCTTCGCCGGTGGATAGATCGTTTTACCGGCATATTCCTCACGTATGAATGTGGTTAACGATTTGAAGTACTCTTTTTCAAACTCCTCTTTCATCTGCTCTTTCCAGTGCTGCTCCATTTTTACATCCATGCTCCACAGGTTTTTTTAAGGTGGCTAAATTACAAAATCTTTCAACAACAGAAAAAAAAATCCCTCTCTTACAGAGAAGGATTCATAAACGGTCGGCAGGGTAATTTATATCAGAAAAACACCCTGCTGCCTGGCCTCTTCACGCATCTCCTGCGGCCACAAGCTGGCCTGGATCTCACCTATATGCGCTTTACGCAGGTAGTACATACATAATCGCGACTGGCCGATACCTCCTCCTATTGAAAGAGGCAGCTCATTATTCATCAGACGTTTGTGAAAATACAATGAAAGCCGATCATCCTTACCCCGGGCCTGCAACTGACGTTTCAGCGAAGCAGCATCTACGCGTATACCCATTGAGGAGAGCTCCACCGATTTTTCCAGCACCGGATTCCACACCAGCAGATCACCGTTCAACCCCTTGTAACCGTCACTGTTCAATGAGCTCCAATCATCATAATCGGGAGCACGTCCGTCATGCGGTTCACCACCCGATAATGGCGCACCTATTCCGATGATGAATACAGCTCTGAACTCTTTTGTAATTGCATCTTCCCGTTGTTTAGCATCCATCCCGGGATACTTCTGCAACAACTCTTCAGCGTGAATAAATGTGATCTGTGAGGGTAGCAGTGGCGTGATCGACGGGAACAGTTCAAAAACAAGGTACTCTGTACGCAGCATGGCAGCATATATCCTCATGACAATATTTTTCAGGAATTCAATGGATCGGTCTTTTTCTGCTATCACCAGCTCCCAGTCCCATTGATCTACATAGAGCGAGTGCAGATTGTCCAGCTCTTCATCGGCACGGATGGCGTTCATATCGGTGTAGATACCAAATCCCTCCTCAATCTCATAGTCGGCAAGCGTCAGTCGTTTCCATTTAGCCAGTGAGTGCACGATCTCCGCATTTTTATCGTTCATATCCTTAATAGGAAAACGAACCGGTCTTTCTACTCCATTCAGATCGTCATTGATGCCGGTACCACTCTCCACGAAAAGTGGAGCAGTCACACGACGAAGTCGCAGTTCTGAAGAGAGATTAACCTGGAAAAAATCTTTGATGTTTTTTATCCCCAATTCTGTCTGCTTCAGGTTTAATAGCGGTGCGTAATTGGCTGGAATTTGCAATTGTGACATGTGTTGATTTATCAATCTTTTGTTGTGAATCAACAAAGATATTACATTTAATTCATTTTGTCAAACAGAGAGGGAAATAAAACAACAAAATGACATATATACAGTCATAAAATAACCATAATTTGCATATAATTAGTATATCCGAATCATTTTTTCATTCAGAGATATTCAATATTGCCCACCAGTTCATTTACAGATGAGATATTATGCCTCTCAAGGTAATCATTGATACCCTCCACTATTTTTACCGATGCTTCGGGGTCAATGAAATTATATGTACCCACCTGTACTGCCACTGATCCCGCCAGGATAAACTCAATGGCGTCCTGCCAGCTGGCGATACCTCCCATACCGATGATCGGAATTTTTACCGCATGAAATACCTGCCAAACCATGCGCAGCGCAATCGGCTTAATGCATGGTCCCGAAAGACCTCCGGTGATTGTGGAAAGTTTTGGCGTTCTGCGCTCCACGTCGATGGCCATACCAAGGAAGGTGTTGACGAGCGATACGGCATCAGCTCCTTCTGCTTCGACAGCCTGTGCAATCTCTGTGATATCTGTCACGTTGGGTGATAATTTCACGATAAGTGTCTTTGGAAATACTTCACGGACTGCTTTGGTCACGCTTGCTGCCGAGGCACATGATGTACCAAAGGCCATACCGCCCTCTTTCACATTTGGACAGGAAATATTCAGTTCAATTGCCGGCATCTTCTCCAGCCCCGCAAGTTTTTCCGCACATGCCACATAGTCCTCAATGGTAGAGCCCGAGACATTGACAATCATATGTGTATCGTACTCACTTATCACCGGGTAGAGATGTTCTACGAAATAGTCTACCCCTTTGTTCTGCAGACCAACAGAATTGAGCATTCCCGAGGGCGTTTCAGCCATTCGCGGATAGTCATTCCCCTGCCGGGGTTCAAGGGTCGTCCCCTTCACGAAAACACCTCCCAGGCGCCCTAAATCGATAAATTCGGCATATTCCGTTCCATATCCGAAGGTGCCGGAAGCGGTCATCACCGGATTTTTTAATTGTAAACCCCCTACTTGTACCTCTAATCTAGCCATGTGAGTTCATTAATGTTAAATACAGGTCCCTCGGTGCAGGCACATACATTCCCCCTGATAGTTTTCTCAATGCAACACAAACAGGCACCAAAACCACATGCCATCAGATTCTCCAGAGAGACCTCACATGGAATACCATTTTTGTGTGCATAGTGAGCAATGGCAATCATCATTGGTTTGGGACCGCAAGTGAAGATAAAATCATATCTCTTATTTTGCAGTACTGAGTGCTGGGTGACAAAACCCTTCTCACCCAGTGATCCGTCCTCAGTAGTGCTATAGAGTTTGCCGTATTGTTCAAAATCGTGCCTTTGCAATATATCACTTTCGCTTCGTCCACCCAGCAGAAAATCACAGGAAAGACCTTTCTCACAAAGTATCTTTCCCAGCAGAAGCATGGGAGCAGTACCCACACCACCACCCACAAGCAGGTAATTACCTTTCACTTCCGGGATAGTGAACGAGTTCCCCAACGGAAAAATCAGATTCATCCTATCACCGGCTTCTGCTTCACAGATCCTTCTTGTTCCTTCACCTATGGACTGAATCAACAGCCACAGCTCATTTCTTTGTTTATCGACAAAGTTGACCGAGATGGGTCTACGTAAGAATATGTGGGGTGAATTATCGACCAGGATCTGTACGAACTGTCCCGGTAATATCTCCGGCAACAGCTCATTCCGGGCTGGGGCTACTTTAATCAGGTGATTCTTATCGTTCAGCTTTTCATTTGAGCGAACAGTAAAATCGAATTGCTTCATCGGGTAATAACTTTTATACGTACAAATTTACATCATAATTTCCAATTACGACGAAGAGAAATGAAATTAGATATATTGGATAAGAATACCTGGTTGACCTACATTATAAAAAAGAGCCATAGACTGGTTAACCCTTAACCTGATGCGGAATAAAAATCTCAAATGTATTGTCACTGTAATATATAATTATCTGATTGATTTTTTTATCAACCGATTTTATATATGTAACAGGTTTGTTCACTGATGGTTGAGTATTGTTTGCCAACTTGTTAAGCGCTGTCTCTGTCCTGTTTTCAACCTCGTCGGGTTCTACGTCGGGTTTGATGTCGTTCTGGGTAAATAAATCGGGCTCTCTGGGAATTAAATCACTCTCAATACCATCTTTGTATATGTTTCCCGTACCATTGAGTAACCACTCGGGATTAATGTAGTTCATCTCAGTCAATATCCTTGTAACGACGTCGAGACTTGGATTATTCCTTCCGTTTAGAATATGAGAAACAATCGCTCTGTTGATTTGCAACCTGTCGGCAAATCTTGCGGGAGTCAGGTTTTCATTTTCCATGATAATTTTAATGCGATCTTTCATAAATTCTACAATTATAGGTTGCATGAATAAATATACGGCCTCTTTGACTTTTACAAATGTATAACTAATTATTTACAAATGAAAAAATGCGATAAGTATAATTGTAAATTACAAATTGTGCTCTGTCCTCTTTACATTTGTATCTACGAGTAACATATGTATATTTTATCTTCGGGAATTAATTGAACTAATAGTTAATAAATTGATGTTATAAAGCTGATATTTAAAATATTACAAACTTATATTGTACTTGTTTTAACTAAATTAGCAGTGATTTGAAGCTTCATCCCTCTCATACTTCATTTTAAACTTCAATTAGTTGATTTAAACTGCACATTTAATGACTTTTAAATGAATCAAAGTCACTATATTCAATTTGTTAAAGGAGTAAAGGTAGAAATGTAATTAAATAACATTGTACCGATCAGATTGTAAATTACAAATGTTCCGGCCCACGCTGAATACAATTGTATATTCAAATTACACTTGCATCTATATTTTACAATGAGAAGATATGAATCTATCTGCGTATTATTATCCGTCCACCTGTTAAAGGAGTCCTGTTTTATTCCAATACAACTTCCCACACCCCCATTTTTATCATTAAGTTAATGAGAGCATCGCAAACATGGACATTTACCCTGTTACCATGTAATAATGCTGCTCTCACCTACTTAAGTATCACTTAACTTGTTGATATATATGGTATTTATCCTTTATTTTTCATGCTTCCCATTTTACACTGTAAAAAATTATGCATTGGGATGAACTGATGTTTCATCAATTTGTTTAACTTAGAACAGTAAAGGATGATCTCTGAGAGAGATAGTCATGCCTCTCTCATGCTTTGAGACAATCTTTAGTCAAATTCATTTTAAAATTACAGGCACCTATGAAACAGAACTCTTTTAAACTACTGATTGTGTCATTATTTATTTTTATGGCACTACAATGCACCGGACAAAATAAACATAAAGAGCGTAATGAGATGTTGGAGACCACAGAAAATAGCGCAATCGATGAGCAGGCAGGAAATCATGCCACACTGCACGACTTCATCGTAAAAGATATTGACGGGAAAAGTTATGACCTCTCTTCACTGAAAGGAAAGAAGGTGCTGGTAGTCAATGTCGCTTCAAAATGCGGACTGACACCTCAGTATGAGCAACTACAGAAGTTGTATGAGGAGTATGGTGATCAGAACTTTGTGGTGATTGGGTTTCCGGCAAATAACTTTAATGATCAGGAGCCGGGGACGACGCTCGAGATCAAGGAGTTTTGCACTGCGAATTACGGGGTTACCTTTCCAATGATGGATAAAATAAGTGTGACAGGTGATAATCAGGCACCATTGTATAAATGGCTCACACAGAAAGCTGAAAACGGCAAGTTGGATCAGGAGGTTACCTGGAATTTTCAAAAATTCCTGATCGATGAAGATGGTCATCTGGTAGATGTGGTGATGCCCAAGGAAAGTCCGATGAGTGAGAAAATAGTTGACTGGATTACAAAGGGTTAGTGCATGATCCTGTAGACCAGTTCCTTCAATAGCTCTCCCTGTGAAACGGAGATATTATCCACACCTTTGGAACGTGCATCGAATGTTCTCAACTCCGATATGATCTCCATCACTTTACCGGCGTTGTAGTTCCTTAATCCTGTCATATAATCACGTACAAAAAAAGATGACTTCATGTTCAGGGCACTCATGATGCTACGTTCATCTTTTTGCGGAAGCCAGTAACACTCCAGCAGATTACTGAAATAATTAAACAGAATAGCCACCGTAACCATCATGGGGTTATCCTTTGGATTCCGGCTGAAGTAATCAACAATCCGGTTAGCAGCAAGCACATTTTTCGTAATGATGGCTTTCTGCAGCTCAAAATTGTTGAACTCTTTGCTTATCCCCACATTCTTTTCAATCAGATCGGAGGTTATCCGACGCTGACCCTCAGGAAGTGATACTTCCAGCTTCTGTAGTTGGGGAATCAGCTTACTGATGTCATTCCCAAGATAATCAGTCAGCATCTGTGCCGATTTCTCATCAATACCGATCTCCTTCTCCCTGAACCAGGATGTGATGAATGCAGGTATCTGATTTTCATACAACTTCTTTGATTCAAAGACAACCCCTAACTTTTCGATATTCTTCACCAACGCCTTACGCTTGTCTACGGAACCATGTTTATAATTGATCACCAGCACAGTCGACAGCATAGGATTCTTCACATAGTGATCAAGTAATTCAAACTGATCCAGCTGTTGGGCTTCTTTCACGATGATCAGCTGATGATCAGACATCATTGGAAAACGACGTGCAGAGGAGATGATGGTATTCACATCGGAGTCAACCCCATAGAAGGTAAGCATGTTAAAATCTTTTTCCACCTCAGTGAGAAGGGTATCGGAAAGAAGGGCGGTCAGCTCATCAATAAAAAAACCCTCATCACCCATCAGCAGGTAGATAGGTTTGAAATGACCACCCATAATATCTTTTCGGATAGATTCGTAGGAGGATTTAGTGGATACAGCCATAAATAAGAGAATCTAAATCAATCGTTACCAGTCGAAGCGTAAATGCTTGATGGTAGAACCGTTATTCATAATTGAGGAGAGCGACTTGATACCAATTCTGACATGCTCTTCCACGAAATTCTCAGTGACATGCTGGTCACTAACTTCAGTTTTTACACCCGTGGAGATCAGTGGTTGATCTGAGACCAGCAACAATGCACCCGTGGAGATATGATTGGCAAAACCACAGGTGAAGAGTGTGGCTGTCTCCATATCCACGGCCATCACGCGCACTTGCCTGAGATACGCTTTGAAATCATCATCATACTCCCACACACGCCGGTTGGTAGTGTAAACCGTACCAGTCCAGTAGTCACGACCACAATCGCGTACATTGGAGGAGACAGCACGCAGCAGACTGAATGCCGGGAGTGAAGGTACTTCCGGAGGAAAATAGTCATTCGATGTTCCCTCACCGCGAATAGCAGCGATAGGCAAAATATAATCACCCAGTTCACTCCGTGCTTTCAACCCACCGCATTTACCCAGGAACAGCACTGCTTCCGGCGCTACTGCACTCAGCAGATCCATCACGGTGGCAGCGTTCGCACTCCCCATTCCAAAATTGATGATGGTGATGCCGTTGGAGGAAGCATTGGGCATATTGGCATTCGCTCCCACCACAGGCACATTGAAATGATCGGCAAAGATCTCCACATACTTCTGGAAATTGGTCAGAAGGATAAACTTCGTGAAATCATTCAACGATCTTTTCGTATATCGGGGAAGCCAATTCTCGACAATTTCTTGTTTCGTTCTCATAAAAAAGAGCTATTTTTGTTCAGAGTGAACCTTGTTCAGTAACAAAGATACAATATGTACGCGTTAAATTTGCCATCTTTCGATGCAAAAATCCGAAAAAGCAGTAGCGGTTTTGAGATATTTGATCCGTTGCGAAGGAAGTACCTTACACTTACACCCGAGGAGTGGGTGCGTCAGCATTTTGTTCATTTTCTTATATATGAAAAAAACTACCCCGCATCACGCATTGTGAATGAAGGAGCTATCAAATTGAATTCTATGACTCGCCGATGTGATTCGGTGGTCTACAATAATCGTCTTGAGCCGGTGGTGATTGCGGAGTACAAAGAGCCCGGCGTGTCCATCACGCAACAGGTTTTCGATCAGGTGGCTCGCTATAACAGCGTGTTGAGAGTACCATATATTATTAT
Organism: Proteiniphilum sp.; assembly: GCA_015478855.1. Taxonomy (GTDB): domain Bacteria; phylum Bacteroidota; class Bacteroidia; order Bacteroidales; family Dysgonomonadaceae; genus Proteiniphilum. Next base: position 28,616 of record JADMKJ010000225.1, on the reverse strand, counting down.
CTCAAATGGAATCAGTCACTATTGCTACCGGATCAATTACGCAACGCAGAACTATACATTTCTAACTGATATCCCTATGTATACTGAGTTGTAAGGCATGGTCAACGGCATTAACTCATTAACTTATTAACCCATTAACTCATTAACTTATTAACCCATTAATAGCTCTCCTCCTGAGATGGAAAATCAGACGATTTAACTTCATTTATATACATCTGCACGGCTTCACTCACCACATCGTAGAGATTGGCATAGCGGCGCAGGAAACGGGGTGAAAAGCTCTTGTTAAGGCCCAGCATGTCATGCATTACCAGCACCTGTCCATCGACATGGGGACCGGCTCCGATACCGATCACCGGTATGGTCAGCTCTTCAGCTACCTTCTTTGCGAGTGTGGCTGGTATTTTCTCCAGCACGATGGAGCAGCAACCAGCCTCCTGCAGCAGATGTGCGTCATCAATCAGCTTGCGTGCCTCCTCTTCATCCTGGGCACGCACGGCATAGGTACCGTATTTGTTGATCGATTGTGGCATCAGTCCCAGGTGTCCCATAATGGGGATACCGGCACTCAGAATACGTTGTACCGACTCGAGAATCTCTTTACCGCCTTCCAGTTTGAGACAGTCGGCCTGTGTCTCCTTCATTATCTTCACGGCGTTGGAAACAGCCTCCACAGGGTTTCCCTGGTAACTGCCAAAAGGCATATCGATCACCACCATGGCTCTTTTAACGGCATTCATCACCGACTTACCGTGATAGATCATCTGATCTACGGTCATAGGCAGGGTGGTCGTATTTCCAACCATGACATTTGAGGCAGAGTCACCCACAAGAATCACATCCATACCGGCCTGGTCGATAACTGAAGCCATGGAATAATCGTACGCCGTGAGCATGGAGATCTTTTCTCCACGCTGTTTCATCTCCAGCAGTCGATGTGTTGTCACTTTCCTTTTATCGTCATTTGAGATATAACCTTTTGTCTGTTCCATACATTTGTTTATTATTGTTGCAGTAGTGCAAAGGTAACTCTTTTTATTAAAACAGGGTAAAAAGAAAGCCGGGCATGATCTACCCGGCTTGCATGTGACAGAAATAAAATTTACTTAAAACTTGTATCCTAAAGTCACCAATCCTCTGATGGATTGATTCTTCAGTGAAAAGGGAGAAGCATCAATCACCAGCTCATCCCGATTCTCTGTCCAGAGGTTCGGGAAGGGATAGAGATCGTCGGTTTCTGTTTTGTAAACTACTGCCAGATCGAGGAAGAAGTTCCTGTTGAAACGATAACCTATACCACCGGTAAAATAATTGGTGTCACCTTCAATACGGTATACTGTGTTCGAGTTTCTGATAAAAGCATCCCCTTTCTCGGCAAGGACTGATTCGTAAGGATTTTGCATCCATGCATAACCCACTCTTCCGGAAAATTGAGGTGTAAATCGATATTCCATCCCCAACCGGACGGTTGAAGCCGGTTTGAAGTCCATAGCAATATATTCATTGTCTGATGCATACCATCCATCTTCATCATTGGTGCCGGAAGGAGCTGACAGACTCATCTTACTATAGTCGACAAGTTCATAATCTATACTGGCAATAAATGCGTTTCCAAAGACGCCGGCCATGCTTGCTACCCATTTCCCGGGGGTCTTCAAATCGTAATCATTTGAGAATCTCTGTGAAGAGGTGACCGCCGGCTCATAATCCGGATCCGAAACATAAGCACTCATATCATCATCGATCTGGGCCTCATAGGTCTCACTCAAGGCGTACCATGTGGGTGTATGGTATGCCAGGCCAAACCTGATCGCATTGGTAGGTCGGTAGATGGCTCCTAGCTTGGCACTTACACCTGCACCGCTAGTTGTGAGCCAGTTGGTAAGCGTATAACCGCCATTATTGAAGTCTTCCAGATAATCAGATGTAAGACTGTAGGAGATATCCTTGATGGATAATGAGAGCCCCAGGTTCAGCACATGATTGAAGGTTGTCCCCACCGTAAAGTCATAATTGTCGATATAACCCCTTTCCTGAAGGTGAATCTCATTGATGGCTCCACTTTCATTCGTCACAGGGTCATAAAAGGTCCCCTCATCATCCACCGGATCAATCAGCCAGGAGTTATAGCCCAGTATTGCCAGCCAGGGTTGATCCCCCATAAAGGGATCAGGTAAATTATCACCCATTTGCAGAAGGTCGGGGTGAACACCGGCACTTCTGTCGGCGATATAATCCAGCATCGTGCTGTTCGGACTGCCTATAGCCGAGATATTTTTGTTGAATGACTTCAGCTTGTTAAAGGAGAAACCGAAGTTAACCAGTGGCATCACATCGTTCCGCAAAGGAAAATATCCAACAAACCCGAGGTTGTCCATATCGAAACGGGTTTTATTCATTTCCTGGCTTCCCACGGTGGATCTCTCCTGTGACAGGTTCACAGTACCTACCACTTCTGAACTCCGATACACAGCGATACCCGCCGGATTAATGGAAACACCTGTCTGGTCACCTCCCAGTGCTCCGAAGGCTCCCCCCATCGACATGGCACGGGCGGTCCCATGCAGGTCTTCACGGGAAAACCTGGCAGCATCCACCTCACCCTGCGCATAAAGAGGTCCCGCAAGCAGGCTCAACGAAAAAAGAATATAAGTGAATCTTTTCATACGATTATGATTATAATTTTTATTCATCCAAGGTTATATAGGCAACACGCTTTCATCCTCTATAGGGAAGTGATGATTTATATGCCCGTTGCATACGTTTTTTATTTTATATAAAAAGAGTATCCCCATATGTTATCTCATAAACCTACTGAGATACTCTATTTTATTGATATATTCACAGGAACCTCAACCTTTACCTGCGTCCTCCGCTGGAACGTCCGCTGCTACTGCTGCCCGAACTACGGCTGCTGCTCGATCCGCTTGAGCTGGATGATGAGCTTCTGCTTGGTGCTGAGTAGGTGGAGCTTCTGGTTGTAGTTGAGCTTCTCGACGGAGTTGAGTAAGTAGAGCTTCTGTTGGTGCCTGAACTCCTTGAGGGGGTTGAATAGGTATTGTTCCTCGTAGGAGTAGACCTCTGATAAGTGTTACCGCTTCTACTCGGACTGGTGGTACCTCTCTGATAGGTTCCTGATGTAGTCCCTCTGCCGCTGTTATAGCTGTCCGTTCTGGACGGTGATGTGGCTCTGTTGATCGAGCTGGACCTTGAAGTCGTTCCTATACGGTCAACCACGCGGCCTGTTCTCGAATCAATCGCTCTGCCTGAGTTATCAATGATTCTTGTCCTGGGACTGTTGGCTGAACTACGGCTGCCGACGCTGGTTCTGGTGTTTATGCCACTGCTCCTGCTGCTTACGTTCGCACTTCTGCCGGAGACCGCTGAGCGTGTGTTCAGTGTGGATGATCTGCCGGACAGACCTGCCATGGTGGAGGTTGTTCTGTTGGCAGCACTTCTTCTGTAATTTCCTGAGCTCCTTCCGGAACGGTTACTGGTCAGACTGCTGTAATAACCGTCGTAGAAACCGTGAGAATAACCGCCACCATAATAACCATAACCTCCATAGTAGCCACCATAGTAACCACCATATCCGGAGTACCATGGACTGTACCACCTACTGTAATACCACGGGTTGTGCCAGCCGTAATAGCCGCCATAACCGTAGAACCATGGGTCATACCATCCGCCGTAAAACCAGGGGCTGCGCCAGCTACTGTAGTACCATGGATCATACCAGGGGTAGTAACCGGTACCCCATCCCATACCATAGTAATTGTTCGTGTTCCAGCCACGGTTGTTATAATCTTCATACAGATCACCATCCATGTATACAATTACTTCATCAGCACCGGTGATTTTGATGCTTGATTCAGGATCGTGGAAACGTACTATCCTATCGGTATATTCATATTCTTCATAATCGATAGTGTCGTTGGTAAATTCCTGCTCCTCTGACATACTGTTTTTATCACCGCGGCGATTGTATTCGTCGATGTCCCTGCTAGTAGCTGTTACCTCCATGCTGGATGCATCACCCTGCACCAAAACCACTTTCTTTTTCTGTGGTGGTGTTACCTCCTGACGAACCTTAACCGGTTCACCGCGAGTAGGGTCAGCATAAATATCATCCCATTCCTGGGCGAAACCGAAGAAGGGTACAGCTATTAATAAAACTGTAAGTAAGATTTTATTCGTTTTCATAGTTTCTCCCCATATTATGTTTGTTAGTAAATAATTTTATCTGTCAATTAATCTGACTGATTTCTTTCCTGAAAGTTTAATACATTCAAAGAAAATATCAACCTCGTGTTTATACTTAACACTCATTTTCATTTATCAATGGTAAACATGCATTACTGATCACATCGATTGGCTCATCGTTCATGATCATGGGTGAAATTCATGTTCATGCTCTTTTCATACAAATATACGAATCAAAAGACAATAGCAACATAGAGTCTGCATGAAAGATGTGAATCGATGAAAAAAGCTGCATGGTCATTGGTTAAAAAATATAAACCAGTCAATGTCAAATCGACAATTCAAGCCCGTCGTACGCTAAATGAACGTTTGGTGGCAACTCACGATCCACTTCTGCATGTAATCCCATTTCATGGCTCATATGAGTAAGCCAGATTGTTTCAGGTTTTATTCTGTTGGCTATGGATAGAGCCTGATCCAATGACAGATGTGAAATATGCTCCGTTTTCCTGAGAGCACTTATAACCAACACCTTAACGCCGGATAGTTTTTCAAACGCTCTCTCCGGTATTGTTTTCACATCTGTGAGATAGGCAAAATCGTTCAACCGAAAACCCAATATAGGCAATTGATAATGCATCACACGTATGGGAATAACCTCTAAATGTCCTATGTAAAAGGAATCATCCTCATTTATTTGTTTCACCCGGATATCCGGTACACCTCCATACTTATTTTCAGAAAAGCAGTATGGCATTTTTATTCTGAGACCCATATCCAAACGTTTCTCCATATAAAGATCCACTGTACCGAAAACAGCGTAGGGACGCAGATCATCTATACCCCCCATGTGGTCGTAATGCTCATGGGTGAAAAGAAGCGCATCAATCTTTCTGAAAGAAAGCGGTAAAACCTGTTGTCTGAAATCTGGTGTGCAATCGATCAGAATGAGCTTGTCATCCACCTCAATTGATACAGATGTACGCAGTCTTTTATCGTGTGAATCAGATGATCTGCACACCTCACAGTGGCATCCAATTTGTGGTATTCCTGTAGAGGTGCCAGTACCTAAAAAATGAATTTTCATATCCCCAATCATGAAGAAAGCCACCACATTAACTGTAACGGGTAGCTTTCTGACTTCTTGCCTGACAATTATGTTTAGTATTGTCTTTCCAGAATCCACAGATCGTTAAACGGAACACCATAGGTTCTTCTCAGATAATCCGTATTTCCAATTGTGGAATATTGATTATATATCTCTTCCCGTTTTGCTGCTGCCTGCTCTTTGTCATCATAGCTTGCCACAATCACACGATACATACCCTGCTCATTCTGAGCCAGTATCACCTGATGTCCTTCATTCTCCATGCGGGCCTTCAAAGATTCAGCATTCAGTTTCACACTCAATGAAGCGATGACAACGCTGTATTTTCTTAATCCTGCTGCATCTGTGGGATATACTGGTTCCACTTTTTCTTTTCTCACGGATACCTCAACAGGAGGCAGAGGCGTGGCATCCTTGACCACTGTTGAAGGCTGAGATGCAGTCTGTTGCATTTCTTTTTCTTTTGCAGCTTCATATACCTGTTTGTAAGCACTTTGTTTAGGTTTGCAGGAGGTACCTAAAACCATCAGCGTGGCTAATAACAATGCAAAATGGAATTTTTTCATTTCTGTTCAGTATTTATAGTTATTTGTTTATCAATCAAATCTGAGATTGTTAATGCAAAGATAATAAAGATGGTGATGATTGTGCGCTAGCAGGTGTGAAAATAAATTAAATTCTTATTGTACTGCCCGGCAACCGATTTCAGCTTGATCGATGATAATGAAAAAACGTAATAAATCAGGTATTAAATGGTTCAGTTCACAGAAAGAAT
>JADMKJ010000225.1:0-22430 GCA_015478855.1 Proteiniphilum sp. | reverse complement strand
AAAGCCTTTAAAAAAACTGTTGATCTGAGACCTTCAGGCTTGCCCTGAATAGAAAAAAGATGGAGTCTTTCAGTGACTCCATCTTTTTTCCTTGTCGTTTCCCTGGTAACGACATTAATTTTTCTGTAACCAGATCTCTCCAAGATCAACCACCTTGCCATCCTCCACATCGATATCGAAGATCAACGAATCTTTGTAAACCCCTGAAGTATCAGCGAAGATGGTAAGATCCCACTCATCGTCGCCCAAACCGGCGAAGAGAAACAGACCGTTATCTTCAGGGAGTGAGATAAGTGTATCCTCATCGTTGATGATCTGTACGTAAGCAACTGAATCGGCCGGCAATGCAAATCCTTTTATCGTACCGCCAGATGCATCTGCATAGGTACGGATCACCGGCTTCAGGATATAGTTGCCGTTACCAGTTTTTACGACAGACCGTGATGCATCAAAATCGATCACAAAGCTGTACATCAAATCGGGCATAAGCACATCATGCAGGTTGAACTTCAGCCCGCTGGTCTGTGCCGACGGTGTTTTCAGTGGGTGTTCAACACCATCAATCACTACATGGCTCTCATCACCAAGCAGTAATCTCACCTGACTAATTTTTCCCGAAGGGATATCGCCACCCGCGAGCAGGACCGTTTCACCGTTTCTGTAATCCAGCAGGTTGTATAATCCCGGATTATTCAACGCTAAATCAACCCATTCAACTTCATTCAATTCATCCAAATCATCGGCATTGTCATCGATATAGGGATCATCATCATAAAAGTATTCATCTGCTACTCCCACGCGTACACCCTGTATGTCGATATAGACCGCATCATATTCCAGTGCAGGGGCATCTGTCAGTTTCAATTGGATGGTTGCCGTACCATCTTTCCCGAGCTTTTCATTCTCATTCGTACAACTCACGATAGTGATCAACATTAGCATGGATGCCAATGCAATCAAATTGTGTTGAAAAATTTTTGTTTTCATGAAGTTTTGCATTTGATTAAAATATCCATTTAATTTTTAAACAGATTTGTTTTATCATATGCATAGTAAACAAGCCATGACGGCATGAATGTTCAAACAAGAGGGTTAAGAACTTCAAAGAAGTACAAAAAGGCACTAATTTGGACGAAGAGTAATCGTTATAACGGCTTAAGGCGTATCGGCCTGGGTGTGACCTCTGCAATCGTTCCCTGTTCAATTGCCAGGGTAAAGATCGTGTCACGGAAGTTGGAAGGCGGATTGGCTTTCACATGAACCTCCCAGGAGCCGGGATTCAATCCTGTGAACATAAACATGCCTTCTTCTCCTTCAGGTAGTGTCATGAATGTATCCGTCTCCTGCACAATCGCTACGAATGCAACCGCCTCGACAGGTGCTACATAGCCACGCAGAGAGCCTCCGAATGTTTCAGGGAATGCTCTCGATACGGGATGCAGGTAATAATTGCCATTCAACTCCCTAATGGATAAAGCCGCATTCACATCGATCACAATGCTCGTGATTATGTTAGCCGGAAGAGCGGCATTCACATTTTCTATAATGAACCCCTCTGCTATTTCAGTTGGTATATTCAAGGGAACAATCGTATCCGTTACGGTTAGCAGCCGATTATTTTCTCCCAGTACCATCCTGATATTTTTAAGCCTCTTTCCTGCAGGGAAATACTGATCTACAAGCTGCACACTCTTTCCATTCATCAGTTTCAACAGATTGTACTCTCCTCCCGCAAACTGAAGCCTCTCCCACTCCCCATCGATGCCGGTGGAATCTGCAACCAATATATCGATATGCTGAATATCTATATATAATTCCTTTATTACCAACGATGTAGCATCAGTCAATTTAATACGTAAACGGGTGGCATTATCGCTGGGATCCGTTTTTCCACACGACAGGAATGAGCATGTGAGCAGTAAAATGAGTACTATATATTTAAAAACTTGGTTAAGCATAAGAAAATAGACATTTTAACTGGTTTCTATACAGCAAAGATAGATAATTCTCATCAAACAAAAGCCTGGTTTATCTGTTATAATCGAAGCCGGACAATTAGCAAATTCAAACATAATGAAAACAAACAGATACGCATTCCTGGTTATTTCTTCTCTGCTGCTATTTTCTGTGGGCTGTAATCAACAGGATAAAAAAAATGCTCAGACCCCTCTCCCCGAAGCGGCATCCGCTACGAGTGAAACAGAAAGTGCTGCCAGTAAAAATGAACGTGCAATGGTTTATCATGAGAAGCTGATGGAATTCTTCAGTGCCGACTGGATGGAGAGAGAGTCGGACCCCGACCTTTATCCCGACTTTTATGGCGGTTCATTCATTGATAACAGTGGTACGTTCGTGGTTGCCGTCACAGGTAACACCGAAGCAAACAGACAAAAACTGACTTCTATTCTCGGTAGTGATGATTTTAAAATGGAGACTGTACAATATTCCTACAGTAGGATGATGCAGGAGATGGATAAAATAGATGCTTTCCTCTCCGATGCATCTGTTTCACCGGAGCATCCTGTGATGCTACGATTTGCAGGTGCATACCCCGATGTGCTTGATAATCGGGTAAAAGTTATCCTCACTGAGGTGAATCAGTCAGTTATCAATGCATTTAAAAAAGATATCTCCGCCTCACCCATGCTGCTTTTTGAGAAAGGTGAAATGCCGGAGCTGAGGTAATCACATCTGACAGAGGCAGGAGACCAGGTTCCTGTCACCATAGGCATTATCCACCCTGGCCACATTCACCCAGAATTTGTTCTCTGCTACAAACGATAACGGATAGGCAGCCTTGCTCCTCGGGTAGGCATGTGTCCACTCATCACCCACCACCTCATATTCCGGATGTGGTGCATTTACCAGTACATTGTCCTCAAGGCTATATACCCCCCGGGAGACCTCAATAATCTCTTCATGAATCTGATTCATTGTTTCCACGAATCGGTCCAGTTCTGCAAGGCTCTCACTTTCGGTCGGCTCCACCATCAGCGTACCATGCACCGGAAAAGAGAGCGTAGGAGCATGATAGCCATAATCAATCATTCGCTTGGCAATATCTGTTTCGGTAATGCCTGAGACCTCTTTCAGTCCGCGGCACTCCAGAATCAGCTCGTGACCTACCCTGCCGTTTACTCCGCGATATACAATCCCATAGATGTCACTCAGCTTCTCCGCCAGATAATTCGCATTGAGTATTGCAGCTTCAGTTGCCTCTCTCAATCCGTCGGCACCCATCATACGGATATAGGCATACGAGATCTCCAGTACGCCGGCACTGCCATAGGCTGCTGCTGAGATACTGTTTTCAGTTGTTGGCAATGATACCGGATGTCCCGGAAGAAAGGATGCCAGATGCTCCGCTACGCAGATGGGGCCAACACCCGGACCGCCACCTCCGTGAGGGATGGCAAATGTCTTGTGCAGGTTGAGATGACATACATCCGCTCCTATAGTACCCGGGTTAGTGAACCCTACCTGTGCATTCATGTTAGCTCCGTCCATATAGACCTGACCGCCTGCCTCATGAACCAACCGGCACATCTCTTTTATCCCGGTCTCAAATATCCCATGTGTGGAGGGATAGGTAATCATGAAGGCCGCCAGATCATCTTTGTATTGTTCCACCTTACTACGCAGATCTTCCATATCCACATTACCTTTTGCATCACTGGCAACAGTGACCGGTATAAAACCGGCCTGCACAGCGCTGGCAGGATTGGTTCCATGTGCCGATGCGGGAATGAGTACCCTCTTACGGTGTCCCTGGTCGTTGCTCTCCAGGTAGGCGGCAATGGTGATCAGGCCGGCATACTCACCTGCAGCTCCAGAGTTAGGTTGCAGGCTTGTTGCCGCAAAACCGGTGATCTCTGCCAACATATCTTCCAGCTCATCAATCATCTGTGTGTATCCTTCGGCCTGCTCCACAGGTGCAAAAGGGTGCATACGCTGGAACCCGGGAAGGCTCAGGGGCAGCAGTTCCGATGCGGCATTCAGCTTCATGGTACATGAACCAAGAGAGATCATTGAGTGAGCCAGCGATATATCTTTTCTTTCCAATCTCTTGATATAACGCATGAGTTCAGTCTCGGTGTGGTAACTGTTAAAGGTGGGGTGCTTGAGGTAGTCCGTTTTCCTGAGCTGCCCCTCTTTCAGTGTCATCTTCTCCGGCAGATCATCAATCATAAATACCTTGGCACTCCCTGCAGCCATAGCAAACAGCGCCAACAGCTCATGCACCCTGTAATCATTTGTTGTTTCGTCGATGCTGATGCCAATCTCACCCGTATCGAAATAACGTAGATTGATATCTCTCATCTCGGCGTTGTTCAGTATATCCTGTGTTGAAACCTCTTTAGGTAGTTCAAACTTAAGTGTATCGAAAAAAGCAGTGTTCACCTGTCTGTATCCCATTTCACTCAACTCAGCAGTCACATGTGAGGCGATGGAGTGTATACGTCGGGCTATCTTCCTCAACCCTTCAGGACCGTGATAAACAGCATAGAATGACGACATGGTCGCCAGCAGTGCTTGTGCGGTACATATGTTGGAAGTTGCTTTCTCACGTTTGATATGTTGTTCACGTGTCTGCAGTGCCATGCGCAATGCCTCTTTTCCGTAAACATCTTTGGAGATACCAATGATGCGTCCCGGCATGGAACGTTTGTACTCTTCCCTGGTGGCAAAGAAAGCTGCGGAGGGTCCACCGTAGAACATGGGGATTCCAAAACGCTGACTACTGCCGAAGGCAATGTCGGCACCCCATTCTCCCGGAGGTGTAAGAAGCACCAATGCCATCAGGTCGGTTGCCACAGCCACCTTTGTGTCGGCAGCATGTGCTTTCTCAACAAAACTACGATAATCGTCCACATTACCGTTATTGTCGGGATATTGAATGATAGCACCGAAGCATGGCTTACTGAAATGAAAGCTTTTATAATCACCCGTAACAATATCAATACCGGCATAACTCATACGAGTGCGGAGGACTGCCATAGTCTGCGGAAAGATGTTCTCATCCACGAAGAGGGTCTCCACATTGTTCTTCAGCTGGTCACGACTACGAAGGCTATACATCATGGAAGCAGCCTCAGCAGCGGCTGTTGCTTCGTCCAGCAGTGAGCTGTTGGCAAGTGGTAACGCGGTAAGTTCACTCACCATCGTCTGAAAATTAAGCAATGCCTCCAGCCTCCCCTGCGATATCTCAGCCTGGTATGGTGTATAGGAGGTGTACCACACAGGGTTCTCAAACACATTTCGGTAAATGGGAGCAGGTGTAAGAGTATCATACCACCCCATGCCAATGTAAGAAGCATTGATTCTGTTGAGTGAAGCAATGTGTGCTATCTCTTCCGCATACTCCTGTTCAGTGAGTGCCGTGGGAAGCGACAGGGGCTTCGACAATCTTATATCAGCAGGTATAGTCTGCGCTATCAGTTCATCGATGCCTGACAAGCCAATTGCTTTCAGCATTATTTGTTTATCGGCTTCACTTATACCGATATGACGATTTTTAAATTGTTCCATTTCCATTATTATGAACGATAGAGGTTATATCAAACGATACAACTATATTAAATATTTTCTTGCTTTCTCAGTCAGGTTAACACCCAACAATGAGATATTACCTATCCATTCCCACAAAAGGATTGTACTTTTTCTCGAATCCTATGGTGGTCGTCGGCCCGTGACCGGAATAGACGATTGTTTCGTCCGGTAACGTGAATAGTTTGGATTGAATATTCTTCACCAACTCATCAAAATCTCCCCCCGGGAGGTCGGTACGTCCAATACCGGAATGAAAAAGCACATCTCCGCCAAAAAGAGAACCGGCTGCTTCGTTATAAAAGACAATGCTTCCGGGTGAATGACCCGGCACATGCATCACTTTCAGTGATTGATTTCCATACGTGATGATATCACCTTCATTCAGGTAATGGCCGATCTCAGGTTTAAAGCTGGTATTGGTGTATGGCAGACCGAACATCTGAAGTTGTCTGTTTATATCTTCCAACAGAAATTCATCTGCCCGATGACATGCCAGCTTCAAATCAAAATGCGACGCTAGAAAATTGATACCAAACAGATGATCGAAATGAAGATGAGTATTGAGCAGATGCCTGACCACGAAATCGTGGTCAAGGATATAATTTAGCAACAACTCTCTCTCATCGGCATAGAATGCAGAGGCGTCAATCACAACACACTCTTTTGATTCATCTGAGAGCACATATGAATTCACTCCTAAAGGATTAAATTCAAACGTCTTTACTTTAGCAAACGTAGTCTTTTGGATCATATTCTACTCCTCTGTTTATGATTTCTTCTCCGCTATATGATGTCTGAATGCGCACGGAAGATACAAAAATAACGCTTTCATTTTGATTTTCCGGATTTACAGAGCAGATAAAAGATCAACGTTGTGGTACGTAAATCAATTTCTTCGTCTTGAAAAATGGGTCGGCAAAGTAAGTGGAAAGAGATACCTCCTCAGCGATCTGCCTGAAGGATGCAATTTCAGCCGACAGATTACCGCCTTTTAGGCATATAAAACCGTTTGGCAAAGCATTTATCTCCTCTTTGGTAATATTTTTCCTTGTGATCCTAATCAGTTCGGGGAGCGTCATTACAGCGCGACTCACCACAAAATGAAATTTCTGCTTTATCTCTTCCACACGTGAGTGTACCATGTCTACATTGGTCAGACCTATCGCTCTGGCAACCTCTTCCGCCACTCTCACTTTCTTACCGATGCTGTCAATCAATAAAAAGCGTGCTTCAGGAAAAAAAATAGCCAGTGGTATACCCGGGAACCCTCCACCTGTGCCGACATCCATGATGGTGGTGCCCGGTAAAAAATTGATGTATTTGGCAATGGCAAGGGAATGCAACACATGATGCAGATAAAGATTATCAATATCTTTTCGTGAGATCACATTGATTTTACTATTCCAGTCGGTATATAGCGCAGATAAAGCTTCAAACTGATTCTTTTGCTGCTCTGTAAGCGCGGGGAAATAATTTTCTATATTCTTCACTTTAAATCTGCCAGTTTAGTAGCAATACTATTTTCTCTCAAAAGATAACGAATTGCTTTATAAGGGATCAATACTTCCGGTGCGTCAAGCTGGTATGCTGAATATTCACCTTTGTTAAAGGTGTAGATGATTCCCTCTCTCTTCAGAAGGAAATTTTTGTTGGGTACAATCTCCTGAATGCCGAAGAAACCGAGATCCTCAAGTTCATCGACAGTTTTAACGCCGTTTTGTTCCAGCAGCGAAGCAACGATGAGACTCTGCAACGCAGTATCATAACCGGCATTAAAGATCTCATTCTCAGTGACCTGATACCCTCTGTTCAGGTTAAAGACATAATTACGAAAGGAGGTGTAGGATGTAGCCCCCCCCTTATTGTTGGACTGTTTAACCTGAAAAGAGAGGATTCCATTTTGGTTATACACGATGGAATCGGATAGATTTTCAAAATAGGAATAGAAGATATCTTCAGTGGCATGCTCGCTATCGGTGAGATCCATATGGGGTATCAGTGCATTTAGTTCATGCATATCACGCACTATCTCACTGTAGGTTTTCGCATCGTATGTGTAATTGTCAATATAGTTCTTTTTATATGCCTCGACGGCAGCAGCTGGCTGAAGTGTATCATACGATGTGCCGAACATACTCCTTACAAAGAACAGCTGTAAGGTATCCACATCGGTTTTATGACTACTCACGGGATAAATAAAATCAATCGTTATATCACAATAAGGATTGGCTGTATCCCCTTCAAGGTAATTACGGGAATTCACACTGATTGTATCGAACACTACATTGTTCCTGGTTTTAAACATACTTCGTCCGCTGTTATTGCACGAAATAAGGAACAAGGATGCAAGCAGTAGCAGTGCGTAAAACGAAATTCTATTATGCCTCACCATAGAGAACGTTATTATAAAAACATATTAAATACGTACAAAATTACTCATTTTATTGAGACCACATCTTATCTATAGATGAAAAATGTCCCTATTTCATTAAAAAAGAGGATGTATTTTGAATACATCCTCCCGTATATGAGAAAGAAATTGATTAATAAGTGTGACCGTCGGAGTTGAGATCGTCCAGACTTAATCTTTTTTTCTCCAGCGATCTCCAGGCATAGAAGATATATGCCATAACAACAGGCACAAAGAGAGAAACTACCGCCATTGTGGAGAGCGTAAACTCACTTGACGATGAGTTTTGGAGTGTCAGTGAACTTTGCAGGTCTATTGAAGAGGGATAATAGGCTGTATTGTTGTATCCTGCCACCAGAAGAAGCATAGTTATCGCAACCACTGTCCCTGCTCCGGAAAACCAGATACCTTTTTTAAATTGCGCACTGAGGACAGTATGAAAGATACCATATAATACGGCCACGACCCCAAGAAGAAAAAGGATCATTACCAGAGGCATATCGATAAAATTATGCAGATACTTCATTTTTTCCAGATAGATCACATCGGTAGCAGGATCAACAGCATAGCCTTCACCAAGCAGGGTCCAGATAAGGAAAATCAAAAAGAACACCACAAAGGGAGCTCCATTATAAAGGACAAACTTGCGGGATCTCTTCTCCAACACCTCATGGCTGAGTCGGTTTACAAAGAAGAGACTTGCCAGCGTGCGTGCGAGAAATAAAACAGCAAATCCCAGGCATAGGTTACGTACACTGGTAAAGAGTTCCAGTCCGTGCAGCGGGTTTTGCCATTGACTGATTACAGGGCCCACAACCCCCAGTCCTGCAATGTTCCCTTTACCTACAGTGAATTCCGAGCCGGTAAAGAAAGTAGCAACCAGCACACCGAGAATAAACGTTCCCAGCATACCATTGATGAAAAGAAAAGCACGATAAACATTCGCACCGTAGATATTACCCGGTTTGGATTGAAATTCGTAGGATACTGCCTGCAGCACAAAGCAGAAGAGTAAAATCATCCATGCCCAGTAAGCACCTCCGAAGCTGGTGGAGTAGAACAATGGAAATGAGGCGAAAAAGGCACCACCAAAGGTCACCAGCGTAGTAAAGGTAAACTCCCATTTACGTCCGAGTGCATTCACCAGCAGTTTTTTTTCATCCTCCTTTCTTGAGAGAGAGTTGATCATTGACTGTCCTCCCTGCACGAAGAGCAGGAAAACGAGTAAGCCCGCGAGAAGTGACATTATAAACCACCAATATTGTTGAAGAAATTCATATGTTATCATCATTGTTTGCTTTTATTCTGTTCTTTTATGCATTATGTTCAGACCTCATCCGTAGTAATTGTATCGGGACCTTTCTTTATCTGTTTCACCATTATCGTCACCTCAGCAATGAGCAAGCCGGTGAATAGCACCGCAAACATAAAAAAGGTAGTCTTCACATTTCCTGTCGTGACAGCCGATGCAGCCGCCTGTACAGGCAGGATATCCTGTATGGTCCAGGGCTGGCGCCCCACTTCAGCTACAACCCATCCCAACTGTCCGGCAAGATAGGCAAGTGGTATACTCCACAAAGCTACATACTGCAGCCACCGGGTAGTGCTCATACTTTTCTTGTAAATGAAATAGAGTACAATCAAAAAGAAAAGAATAAAGTACATTCCAATGATCACCATCAGATGGAAACTATAGAAGGTGAGAGGCACATTAGGTATAAGATCTTCACCGTTCTCCAGATAACCATATCCGAAGTGGGCATAGTTCTCGCGTAAGATGGTTTCATGATTGGCAGCATCGGTATCTCGGCCCTCCTCTTTGGCTACCTGGTAATCTGCCAGGGCCTGTATAGCCTTACGTCCGCGGGCCTGTCTCTCAGCAAAAGGCAATGCTGTGGTTCCATCCTTAAGGGCATAGCCTCCATCTACGATATCGGCGATGCCCGGAACAAATGCATTTATATTTCTATATCCTAGTAATGAAAGAAGCTTTGGCAGTTCGATTTTAAAAATATATGGATCTACATTGTCGTTGTATACCATCTTGGCAGGATTCAACATCCCTATGGCGACCAGTCCGGCACCCTCTTTTCCCTTATAGAGGCCCTCCATGGCTGCAAGCTTCATTGGCTGCTTTTGGGCCACATGATAAGCAGAACCGTCGCCCGTTACAGCAAGCATTACAAATGCCACCAGTCCTACAAGCGCACTGATTTTTATGCTCTTGATTGCAAAATCGGTGTGTTGTTTTTTAAGCAGATACCAGCCTGAAACACCCGTGCCAAATGCCGCACCAACAGCCCAGCATGAGAATGTGGTATGCAGGAATTTATTATATGCGACGGGCGAGAAGGCCACAGCCCAGAAATCGTTCATCTCGTTACGAACCGATTCCGGATTGAATTCCATACCTACCGGGTACTGCATCCATGCATTGGCGACCAATATCCAGAAAGCGGACAATGAAGCACCAATAAAGACAAGCCAGGTAGATGCAAGGTGCATTTTCTTGCTTACCCTGTTCCATCCGAAGAACATGACGGAGATAAAGGTCGCTTCCATGAAAAAGGCAAAAATACCTTCAATAGCCAGGGGTGCACCAAAAATATCACCGACAAACCAGCTGTAATTAGACCAGTTCGTGCCGAACTGAAACTCCAGAATAATTCCTGTAGCCACTCCAATGGCAAAATTAATACCGAAGATCTTTTGCCAGAATTTAGTGGCAAATTTCCATTTCTCGTCTCCGGTTCTCACATAGAGTGTTTCCATAATAGCCATGATAAGACCAAGGCCAATGGTAAGAGGTACAAACAGCCAGTGATAGCCGGCTGTTAGCGCAAATTGGGCTCGTGACCAATTAACGGCAGATGCACTTAATAGATCCATATTTTTTATTTTTTCATTTATTCCGTTGCCGGAGCTTTATTATACAATTCTGTACGTACATGTTGGGCTTTGTCAGCCTCATTTTCATATTTTGTGTTCAATAGATTCGGGAAGAAGAAGGGTTTCAGAATAAAAAACATTATAATCAGTTTCACTATCGCTACTATCCATAATGTCTTGCTTAGACGGCTCATATTGGTGAAACCTGTCCAGAACATTTTAAACCAGTTGAATCTCTCCTCAGGTCTCTTACTTTCAAATTCCATAAATAATAGTGTGACTTTTAACGATTTTCATGCTCAGGCCTGCCCGATGCCACCTATGGGAGGCAAAAAACCGGGATCGCTGTGTATACTGATCGATCCGTTTTGCTGTTCAAATTTTTCAATATTGTCTTTCAGCGCCATAATCAATCGCTTTGCATGCTCAGGTGTGAGGATGATACGTGATTTTACTTTTGCTTTTGATACACCGGGAACTACTCGGATAAAATCAACGACAAATTCCGATGATGAATGGGAAATAACTGCCAGGTTGGAATATATGCCCTGAGCAATATCATCGCTTAATTCTATTTGCACCTCGGTCTCTTTGTTTAATTTTTCCATTATTAGCTATGATTCGGGTTCAAATTAAAAATGATATAAATAACTTAAACAAAGAAAAATAATTTTTCCCTATCTACAAAAGAAAAAAGAGTTAATCTTAGTGATTCAACCCTTTTTCTTTCTTTTGACTCATAAATACCGATGAATGCGCAGAACAGACCCTCAGAATGGTTTTTGAAACTCCACTTTAAAAAAAAGCCGATTAAAATGTCAACTCTTTGAAAGGTAGATTCAAGGAGTCGGCCACACTCTTAAACACTACGTCACCTTTCACAATATTCAATCCGTGTCTAAGATCCTGATACTGTTCAGATGCGGCTTTCCAGCCGTTTTCAGCCAGTGTGATCACATAGGGCAGTGTGGCATTGGTGAGTGCACGGGTAGAAGTCATCGGAACCGCTCCGGGAATATTGGCTACACAATAATGAATGATCCCATCTACCTCATAAATAGGATTCAAATGGGTCGTAGGATGAGTGGTCTCAAAACACCCCCCCTGGTCTACGGATACATCAATCATCACCGTTCCGGAAGACATCTCTTTCAACATCTCACGTGTAACCAGGTGAGGTGCTTTTGCCCCCACCAGCAATGTGGCTCCTATAACCAGATCTGCAGTGCTAAGCGATTCAGTAATAGACATATTGGTAGAGTAAAGGGTCTCCACATTCGCCGGAAGGATCTCCGAGAGATAGCGTAGTCGGTTCAAATTGATATCGAGCACCTTCACCTGCGCACCCAGGCCGGCAGCCATCTGTGCGGCATTGTGTCCTACAACCCCTGCACCAATAATCACTACATTGGCCGGTTTGACACCCGGAACACCACCTAACAGGATCCCTTTTCCACCCTGTGGTTTTTCCAGATATTTCGCTCCCTGCTGCACTGAGAGGCGGCCTGCTACCTCGCTCATGGGAGTGAGCAGCGGTAATGCACCGTTTTTATCGATCACTGTTTCATAAGCGATACAGACAGCGCCGCTGGTGATGAGGGCTTCAGTCAGTTTTTTGTCGGAGGCAAGATGAAGATAAGTGAACAGCACCTGATCTTTTCTGATCAATCCATATTCACTCTCCAGCGGTTCTTTTACTTTCACAATCATATCGGAAATTGCATAGACCTCCTCAATTGTATCAAGCATCACAGCACCTACCTTCAGATAGCTTTCATCCGACAGGTAGCTTTCCACCCCGGCTCCTTTTTGTATGTATACTTTGTGTCCTCTGCGGGTGAGTTCAAAAACACCATCAGGAGTCATCGCTACTCTCCCTTCCTGCACTTTAATTTCCTTAGGTACTCCTATAATCATAATAGTAATTGTAATATAGTGGAATTGATAATATTAGAATAAGTGGTATAAACGCTTTTGAGATGAACATGCTATTGCACAAACGCTTTTTCCGGATGTTCTGGTTACAAAAATAAAAATAAAAAACAGAAAAGCAACCTATTTCAGAAGAAATATGCAGAGGGTTGATTTTGTTTTTTTCACGTATAAATAATCATTTTTATAGACTCTTTCGGATAAAAATTTCTCCAATAACATAATTAATCGTATTTTTGTAATATAAATTAAGATTTTCAACCAAATTAAAAACAATTAGTACAATGGTAAGTTATAAAGAATTGGGTCTTGTAAACTCAAGAGATCTGTTTAAGAAAGCTGTTGATGGTGGTTATGCCATCCCCGCTTTCAATTTCAACAATATGGAACAATTACAGGCCATCATTTCGGCATGTGTGGAGACCAAATCCCCCGTGATCCTGCAGGTATCCAGCGGCGCACGTAAATATGCCAATCAGACATTGTTGCGTTACATGGCTCAGGGTGCCGTTCAATATGCAAAAGAACTGGGCTATGAGATTCCCATTGTTCTCCATCTGGACCATGGCGACAGCTTCGAACTTTGCAAGGACTGTATCGAGAGCGGTTTCTCCTCAGTGATGATCGACGGTTCACATCTTCCATATGAAGAGAACATAGCACTGACCAAAAAGGTGGTTGAATACGCGCACCAGCATGATGTAACTGTTGAAGGTGAGCTGGGCATCCTGGCAGGCATTGAAGATGATGTTGAGGCAGAACACCACACTTATACTGAACCCGATGAAGTGGTTGACTTTGTCACACGCACTGGCGTGGACTCACTGGCTATCTCTATCGGCACCTCACACGGTGCTTTCAAGTTCACCCCCGATCAGTGCACCCGCAATGAAGATGGTGTATTGGTTCCTCCCCCATTGCGTTTCGATATCCTGGAAGATATTGAAAAGCTTTTACCCGGGTTCCCCATTGTATTACATGGCTCCTCCTCTGTCCCGCCACAATATGTGGAAACAATCAATAAATATGGTGGCAAGCTGAGTGATTCTATCGGTATTCCCGAAGAGCAACTGCGCAGAGCTGCCAAATCGGCTGTTTGCAAGATCAACATCGACTCTGACGGACGTCTGGCGATGACCGCAGCCGTGCGTGAAGTATTTGCCAACAAACCGGCTGAGTTTGATCCCCGCAAATATCTGGGACCGGCCCGCGACGCATTGAAAGAGCTTTACATGCATAAAACGGAAAAAGTGCTGGGTAGTGCAGGAAAAGCATAAAACCAGGTTCATACATACAATGAGAGACTGTTCATGATCGAACAGTCTCTTTTTTTTTACAGGGATGCCATGATGCTTGTTATGTTCATCGTCTGCTTAACTCACCGATCATCATATTGAAACCCTCTTCAGCCAGCAGATCATCCAGTGAGATATGCATTCTGTAACGCCAGTAATGATCCGGATTCGCCGGAATATTGATGCGCTCTGCACCTGCGTCGGGATTACGCAACCTCTCATCCAACGATAACCAGTCCTGCCAGGGCAGAATAACCCACATGGCAGATGATTGCAGATGATTGTGAATTATCTCCCTGCATAACTCCCTGTCACACTCTTCCGGTGCAGCCCCCTCGTGATGAAGCAGTTCATTGTAATAGCGTTGTGTAACCTCTCTGTTTTCGGTCCACCAGGAACGAATGGGTGACATATCATGTGTGGAGGTGGTACATACAGAATGATAAGGCAACGTGCGCAGATCGGTAAACATTACCGTCGGATCTTTGGGCATGCGTTGAATCTCCAGACTCAACATCTGTAGTTCCTGCATCACCGAGGGCACACAGTCGGGCACCATCCCCAGATCTTCTCCACAAACAAGCATGGTGGTGGATGAGATGAGTACCGGCAACTTTTTCATAGCCTGTTCACGCCAGAAGTAATTATGGCGATTATAAAAAAACTCGTTATAGAGACGGTTGAAAGCCTCTTTCACCTGATCATCGAGATAACGGTACGAATAGGTATATTGCGCTGTGATGCGCGGATGAAAACGATGTTGATCATGTGGATCCCTGATAAAAAGCACCTCTGTACATAGTGCGTAGAGGCCGTCGCAAATACGTCTGCTCTTCTCATCATCTGTTCCATTGAAAAGTTGTTTGATCTTTTGTTGTGTATTGCAGAATGATTTCAAACTGAAAAGCTGCCATCCTGAGATATCAAGGTAACTGTTTTTCACCTCTTCGGCATATTCACCAAAAATATCAGTCAGGAAGTGCTCATGTATGAATGGTTTTACCATTCGCTCCTCATCAAAAGGAATACCCATCCTGTTAATCTCATCTGACCAATAAGGCAGGGCCGGGCTGAAGTAGCCAAGCAGACCCTGCACTGCATGAAGAGGTATCTCCCATATGCGGAAGAACCCCAGGATATGATCAATCCGGTAAGCATCAAAATAGTCCGACATCTTGCGGAAACGACTGATCCACCAGGCAAAATCCTCCTCCTCCATGGCCTGCCAGTTGTAGGTGGGGAAGCCCCAGTTCTGGCCGAAGAATGAGAAGTCGTCGGGGGGTGCACCGCTTTGGGTCTCCATATTAAACAGGTGTGGAGTGGTCCAGGCATCTATGCTGTCACGGTTTATGCCGATTGGAATATCACCCTTGAGTGTCACTCCTTTTTCATGCGCATATGCTTTTACGCCTGAGAACTGTTTATGTAGAAGGAATTGCACAAAGTACCAGAACAATATCGTCTCATTCACCTCCGGGTAAACCTGAAGCATCCGTTCCAGCCGCTCTTTGTCATAGCTGCTGAACTCGCCCCACTCCCTGAAATTGGCGCTGTTATTCTGATCACGTAAATAGCAGTAACATGCATAGGGAAAAAGCCATGAGCTGTTTTTTTGAAAAAAGGTGTTGTATTCATCAGAAGATAAAACGGTCTCTCCATCCTGCAGAAACAGCTCATGGCTATAATCACTCTTCAGCTTCAACACTTTCTCATAATCAAGCTCAGGCAATCGGTTCAATCGCTCTGCTTCGTGGATATATGCATTCCATTTGCTTTTATCTTTCAATGGGAAATCCCTGCAACCCAAATAGACAGGATGGAGTGCATAGATGCTTATGGCACTGTAGGGGTAAGAATCACGCCATGTTTTAGATGATGTGGTATCGTTCACAGGCAACAATTGTATTAGCTGCTGCCGGGTAAGCGAGGCCCAGTCAATCATCTTACGAAGATCAGCGAAATCACCCACGCCAAAGCTCTCATTGGTCTTGATTGAAAACAGCGGAATGGCTGTGCCCGTACCCTTGAAAGTGAAATAATGATAATGATACTGTAATGCCATCTCCACGAAAACAGTATTGTGCTTATGTACCTTTTCGGCAAGCAGCATCCTGTCTCCGCCATCTTCCCAGTGAACAGCTTCTCCGGTGGTCCTGTCCACGATAACAAACTTATAGGCACTCGTCTGAGGAAGTTTTTTCGCATCCAACACAACCTGCCACTCTCCGTAATCCACACAAGTTAAAGCGACGGCCTTTTTCAAATCCCACCCTCCCAGTGCTTCACACTCACCACTGATAGCCAGATGCTGCTCCCTGCTTACATAGGGACAGATAACGTTTATCAGTACTGCTTGGGAATAATATTGAGAGGGAAGCGTTTCTTTTTGATGAAAGAAGATGCTCTCGGTGAAAACCGAGGAGTAGAGATAAGCGTGATAAGGCTTATCTTTCCAGTGGTCATGAATCAGTAAATCTCTCTTTACCTTGTTGATGCGTACCCTTCTGTGATTACCCCATTCACGGCGAATAGTGCTGTTTCCCTGTCGTATGAAATAGTAATAGTTTATATCGGTTGTTACTGTTACCGCTATATTTACATCAGCATGCCAGCAGTCACCTCTGTTTGAAAGCAGTATAGCCCTGGATTCGTCGAATTGTCCCAGTTCAGTTGTGGACCCACAAAGGAATACTTGCTGTCCCCATGTAGTATGGTAGTTAAGTTGAAATTTTAGAAGAGCCATTCAGATCCTTTCGTTATGTCCATTATTAGAAGAAAAGTTTCTCTGTAATGTTGTGCGTATTAAATTATTGCAGATTAAAGGCAAATCTACAACGTTTTATAAACGCACGGTCTTAAGTGAGGGATCTTTTGTTCAGATTCCTGTGCAAACGATTGCGATGAGAACGAGGTATAAAAAATATTTAATAATTCACTTACAGGAAGATAAGGATCAGCAATTGTGCCGTGATCACTCTTAGAAACATTGTCAACGGGTATACTGTTGCATAGCTCACGGAGGGAATATCATTTCCGGCAGATGTATTCGCATATGCCAATGCGGGCGGATCGGTCATACTTCCCGCCAGGAGTCCCATCAACGTGAAATAGTTGAGTTTACATGCTTTCCTCCCAATGATACCGATGATCAGCAAAGGTACAACTGTAATTATCACACCATAACCTATCCATGTGTACCCACCATTGATCACTGTCTCCACAAAATTTCCTCCGGCACCCAGTCCCACACAGGCAAGGAAGATGGCAATTCCAACCTCACGCAACATCAGGTTAGCACTCATGGTAGTGTAAGTGACAAGCTTATATTTGGGGCCGAACTTACTAAGTAGAATGGCCACGATCAGGGGACCACCTGCAAGTCCAAGCTTCACAGGCTGTGGTATACCGGGAAACATGAATGGTATGCTACCCACCAATACACCCAACGCTATACCAATAAAGATGGAGATGAGATTGGGTTCCCTCAAACGTTTCATTGAATTACCCAGGAATTTCTCCACATTGGCAATTGCCTCTTCAGATCCCACTACCGTCACACGGTCACCTATCTGCAGTTGCAGCCTTGAATCGGCTATAAGGTCCACACCGGCACGGTTCACCCGCGTGATATTAATGCCGAACAGATTTCGCAATCGCAGGTTACCTATTGAACGACCGTTAATCTCTGACTTTGTGATGGAGATCCTGCGTGAGATAAGCTGAGAATCAAGCTTGTTCCACTCCTCCCTGTTCATATCGATACGCTGGCCTATCAACGCTTCAATCATCTCAATATTCTTCAGGTTAGAGACAACCAGTACTTTATCATCCTCATACAATTGTGTGTCTGTCTGAGGTACAGCCAACGCTCCTGTATGGGAATGCAACACTCTTGAGATGACAAATTCTTTCTCAATAAGTTGCTTTATATCTCTTATATTTTTCCCGAAGATGGAAGGGTTCTTCACCTGAAGAGAGAACATATGCGCTTCGGTCATCTTCGATTCATCCTGATCATCCAGCCTGTTGATCTCTTTGGTAAAATTGACCCTGAAGATATAACGGAACAGGACAAGGCTCATAATGATGCCTACAACCCCAAGGGGATAAGCAACAGCGTAGGCGGTGGCTATATTGGGATCGAGAGCACCCGTCACATCGGTGTAGGTTTGTTGTGCAGCACCCAGTCCGGGGGTATTGGTGACTGCACCCGATAAAATACCCACCATGGTCGCAATGGGTACGCCGGTGACAAGATGGATGACAACGGTGGTGACCACACCCAGGAGCACCACACCCGATGCCAGCAGGTTGAGGGTTATGCCCCCCTGTTTAAATGATGAGAAGAAGCTTGGTCCCACCTGCATCCCAATGGAAAAGATAAAAAGAATAAGACCGAATTCTTTTAGAAAATGTAATACATTGGGATCAATCTGCAACCCCAGATGTCCCAGAAAGATACCGAAAAAAAGTATCCATGTAGTGCCGAGAGAGATGCCGAGGATCTTGATTTTACCCAACAGCAACCCTACAGAAATAACCAGCGCAAGTACCAGGATCGAATGCGCAATACCCGATCCGGTAATTAATTCAACGAACCATTCCATTTTTGAATAACCTAAAATTGTTTATAAAAGCAGTGCAAAGGTAGCGCTTATTTCATGGAAACAAAAAAAATCACTTCACTAATGTTACCGCTACCCACTGATCCATTTCAGCATAGTGGCTGAATGAAAGTCCCTCTTCTTCACATTTCAAACATATGGCGGTGATATCTTCTTTATAGAACCCACTCATGATGATCACGCCATTCTTGTTCAGAACACGATAGTAGGATGGGATATCATTTAAAAGTATATTCCTGTTGATGTTGGCAAAGATCACATCGAATGTCTCTTCTCCCAGAACCTCCGCCCCACCCATCAGCACACGGATATTGTCTGCCCCATTCATCTGTACATTTTCCAGCGCATTGTTATATGCCCACTCATCTATATCGATGGCTGTAATGGGCGAGGCCCCTTTCATCGCTGCCAGTATAGCCAGCACCGCCGTACCACACCCCATGTCGAGAACCGATTTATGCGTCAGGTCCATGGAGAGGATCTCCTTCAGAATCAGTCCTGTGGTTTGATGATGTCCCGTGCCGAAAGCCATCTTCGGGTCAATAAGGATGCGATAGTCATATGCTTTCTCAGTAGGATGAAAGGAGCTGTGAATGCAGCATTGATCGCCTATCACAATCGGCTCGAAATAATTCTTCTCCCACACTTCGTTCCAGTTTTTGTCCTCCATCACATTATAATTCCAGCTTATTTCAGCCTTCATAGGAAAACCGGAGAGAAGCGCATCAATTTTTTCAGCGGTGAACAGAGAAGCAGGAACATAAGCTTCCAGCACATCTTCCTGCATAACGAACGTCTCGAATCCTATATCTGCCAGTTGTGCGGAAAGAATGTCTGTAATGGTCTCAGTGGAGGGAAGAGAGTGAAACTGAACCTGAATGTAGTGCATCTGATTGCTTCTGTTTATGTAGGTGTGAGTGAATATGTGGAACAGTCATCAAAATTAAATGTCAATCTGCCTGCTTCAGCACTTCAAATAGTTTGGACAAAAGTAATACATTATTTTATTTTTGAAGAATGAAAAAAACCTTTTAATAAGGTCTGAATAGTGTTTATAAGTGTTAGAAATAGCCCTATTTATCTCAATTCAATCTGAAGAATCAATTTTTTTATTTACTTTTAGCCCTCAATATATATATATTCGTTTTTATCAATGGCATCTTTTCTGACACAAAAGGAATGCTTTCCACGGGAAAAAACGTTATTGCACTGATTACAATGAAGAAAACAATATTACTGATCACTTTTATTTTAGCCTCATTTACAATGCTTCTGTACGGACAACAATCAGAAGTGCAGAAACTCATCCGGGAAGGGGTGACATTGCATGACAATGGTGAATATAAAGAAGCCATTGAAAAATATAATGAAGCGATGAAGATTGATCCAAAAAGTATGCAAGCAATATATGAAACTTCATTATCATATCTTGCCCTGCAGGATTTTGAGAATGCAGTAAAATACAGCACCCATGTAATCAAATCAAATGATAAGCAACTCTCTCCCGGTGCCTATGCAGTGAAAAGTGAAGCCCTTGTGGCGATGAACAGGACCGACGATGCAATCAAACTACTTCAGGCCGGATTAAAGGAGAATGGAGATGAATACCTGCTACATTTTAATATGGCACTCAACTATTATAAAAAAGGAGATGCAGAGAAGGCATTCAATCATATAAAAAAAGCGATAGACCAGGACAAAACACATAGCGGGGCTTTTCTATTATACGCTTATCTGTTAAATGACAGAGGATTATGGGTACAGAGCATCCTCTCTTTTCAAATGTTTCTGCTGTTGGAACCTGACAGTAGACGATCAAAGAATGCTTTTGAAGAGATGCTCCATACCATGCGCATAAAAAAGAAATCAGCACCGGTGGAAAGATCTTTTATTCAGCAGCAGATGATGCGAAACCTTCCCGACAGTGCTCTTTTGAGGGATGACATCCCACCATTGAACACAGAGGATGGACTGAACCGTAATTTCGTCTATCATGCCATAAACACAACGCTTGACTCTTTAAAAAACAACCCTGCAGAGGAGGATGAATACACATTATTCAAATCTGTCAACAGGGAGATAATGAACGTACTGGAGAAAGAGAGCAAAGGAACAAAAGAGGGTATTTTCTGGACATTTTATGTTCCGTTTTTCTCCCATATCAAAGAGTCCACTTTTTACGATACATTCTGCCGTTACATAAGCGTCTCCTACTATCCTCAATCATTGGGATGGTGGCAACAAAACAGTGCTACAGCCTCAAATTTTGTCAATTGGTTTGAAAATGGAGACAATATCTGAGTCAAAAGTTAAATAAAACCTATACCTTTGCGCTGAATTCCACATATATGGAAATGAACAACGAGGAACTGTTACTGGAACAACTACGCAACCCCGCCACAATCAGACAGGGGTTTGCCCGTCTTGTATCTGAATACAGCGAAAGACTGTACTGGCAGATACGAAAGATGGTGCTTTCACACGATGACGCCAACGATATTCTACAGGATGTATTCATAAAAGCATGGACCAACCTGGAGAACTTCAGGGGTGATGCCAAGCTCACCACCTGGTTGTACCGTATTGCCATCAATGAAAGTATCACCTTCCTGAATAAAAAACGGAGCCAGAACAATGTCTCTATCGACACGGATGATTCATTCCTGATCAACACACTTGAAAGTGATGAGTACTTCGACGGAGATGAAGCACAGGTTCTCTTGCAAAAAGCAATCGTTACGCTACCTGAAAAACAACGTCTTGTTTTTCAGATGAAATACTTCGAAGAGATGAAATATGAAGAGATGTCCGACATCCTCGGCACCTCTGTCGGAGCGCTGAAAGCATCCTATCATCATGCAGTAAAAAAAATTGAAAAGTTCTTAGGTGAGCCTAATTAAACCTTTTACCCTTCGTTATGTCTATTCAACAGTACAGCGCAAAAAAGGAAAGGTATGAAAACTAAATTCAGTAGATTAGAAGAAATAGAAAAGAGGGAAAATCCTTTTAAAGTACCCGAAAATTATTTCGCGCAGTTCAATGAAGAAATAATGAGTCGACTGCCTGAAAAGGAGATCGTTAAACCCCGCACGGTATCAATATGGGATAAAGTGAAACCATGGGTTTACATGGCAGCCATGTTTGTCGGGTTATATATCACCATCAATTTTATTACCCGGAATAACGGAGAGAACAATATGGCAACCCGTGAGACAGCCTCTCAGCAATCATTAACAGGCACGTTTCAGGCTGATAATTACTGGTCCACAGTGCAGATAACTGAAGAGGAGTTCTATGAGTATCTCGAGGAACAAATTATCGATGACGGTTATTTTGATTATATGTATAATCAGTATTATTTGAACTAAAAGTATCATACATCTTTATTAGAGAAAACTTGCTATGAGTAAAAGTATTATATTGATATTGTGCGCCTTATTGCTACCAATACAGCTCTCTACCCTCTCTGCCCAGAACAGAAAAATGAATATGGCAGATTTCGAGAAAAGAAAGATGGAGTTTGTGAAGAAGGAAGCAGGACTCACGAATGAGGAGGCTAACAAATATTTCCCACTGAGCACCGAATTGACCAAGAAAAAATTCGACCTGCATAAACGCCACAGAGACAAGATACAACGCATTAAAGACAACAGTAATATCTCTGATGCAGAATACAGAAGAATGGTGGAAGATGATGTGGATGTGAAACTCAAAGAAGCGGCTCTCGAT
>JADMKJ010000224.1 GCA_015478855.1 Proteiniphilum sp. | reverse complement strand
CTTCATTGGTAACAATGCCCAGTGGCGACTGTTCAAGAATGGTTTTGCCTTCATACTCTACAGAGTATTGGGGTTGTCCCTCCACAACGTGGAACTGTAGGTTCAGCTTCCCGTCAGGGCTGGTCAGCGTGGCAATCTGCGCAAACATGTGGGTTGTAAAGGTGAATAAGATGGAGAGGATCAGAAATAAATGCTTCATTTTGTTTGTTGTCTTGTTGAATGATGAGGTTTGTTTCAATGTATGTCAGGAGTGGGGAGACCTTACTCAGAGAACTTCCAGTAATCGAAGTACATCAGATGGCTTCCCGGTTTTCCTCTGACGATGAAATAGAGATCGTGCAGGCCGGTGATCCCGTTCAGATCAGCCGATACCACTACCCAGCGGTCGCTGCCACCGGTACGTGGGATTCGAACCGAAGCGATCTTCTCACCCTCCCGGCTTCCCAGCCTCACCTCAAGGGTGACGGGATCGTTATGGGTTGTGGCAACACGGGCGGTGAATTTTGTGGCACCTTTCTCCCGGAAATCGACATCGCGTACTTTGATATAGCTGCCGTCCTTGTTGGCCGTTACAAATACCCCCACCTGGTCGTTGTGCGACGACTTGAATCCTTCGGAGAAGGCGATGGTCTCAGCCTGGTTCAACAGATATGGATTGAGCGTAGCCAAACCCTTGCTAATACCTTCGGTCATGTTCAATTGAGGAATAGATCCGTCAGCATTGAATTTGAGTTCTTCCACCGCCACGGAACGGGTGAAGCCGCCACCGCCGGGGAGAGCACCGTTGTGATAAAAGAAGTAGGTCTGGCCTCGAAAGTCGATCACTCCAGGGTGATTGGTAAATGCCCTTCCCTGTGCAGGCATCACTACTCCCCCGTACTTCCAAGGCCCTTCAGGGCTTTGGCTAGTAGAGTAGCCGATGTGTTCCGGCAGGGGACCACCCGGCCAGAATAGGTAGTAGAGATTGTTTCTTTTGTAAAGCCAGGGGCCCTCCTCGTAGAGGGTGCTACGCTGTGGGTCACCTTCTCTTTTTCCAAATGACTCCTCGGTAAGGGGTACTTTCACGATATCTCCCTCAAAGGAGATCATATCTTCGTTCAGCTTCACGTAGTAGAGATTAGGATTCCCCCAGTAAAGATAAGCCTGACCGTCGTCATCGATGAAGACAGTGGGGTCGATATCACCCCAGTCAGTCTGTGCCAAAGGCTTACCCAGCGGATCGTAAAAAGGTCCCAGCGGACTGTCGGCCACAGCAACACCGATGGCACCCCGGTTGTTTTCTCTGGAAATCACCGGCACATACATGTAGAATTTTCCATCTCTCTCAATGCATTGGGCGGCCCAGGCATCTCCTTTGGCCCACACGAAATCGGTGTATGAGAGTATCACGCCGTGGTCGGTCCAGTTCACCATGTCGTTGGTGGAATAGAGCCGCCAGTTGTCCATAGTGAACCATGTGGATCCGTCGGCATCGTGGGTTGTATAGAGATATAGCCGGTCGTTCCACACCATGGGGGCTGGGTCGGCAGTATGGATTGTCTGCACGATAGGGTTTTGTGCCATTGCTGGCTCAATGGCTGACATTCGCAACAGGATTAGCAGTAGGATAAGCAGAATACTTCTGCTTTTTAGAACAAGACGATTCATTTTCATTGTTATTTTTCTGATTTGTGTATGATCCGTTTCAATAAATGATATTTTATTGTTTATTTTCTCCATAAGTTCGGTAAAAAGCGGTAGTAGAGCAGATGGCGCCAGGTGGACCAGTCGTGGCCGCCGTTGCCGCCGACGTAGTACTCATGCTCTATTCCGTGATTGGTAAGCGCATCGTGCAGCGCCTGGCAACGGAGGTTAAAGAAGCCCTGTGCCTCTTTAGTACCCTGACCGACGAAAAGATAGTCGACCTTGCTGTTTATCTGCGGCTCCTGCAGGAAGTGCTGTAGCGTATTCTCCGCATCGGTATCACCAGCGCTAAGGATGCCGAAATTGGCAAACAGGTCGAGTGAGCGGAATCCGATGAACATGCTGTGGCGGCCACCCATTGAGAGACCCGATAATGCCCTCCCCTTGGGTTCCTTTCGGATGGCGTAGTGCTCGTCCACCAGTGGGATTACATGCTCCCGGAGCTCCCGTTCAAACAGGTCGAATGTCAGTTCCGCATGTTGCGGATGGTTCCTGTGGATGATCTGGTTGTTTGGAATGACAATTAGCATTGGCTCCACTTT
Source organism: Proteiniphilum sp. (assembly GCA_015478855.1). Classification (GTDB taxonomy): domain Bacteria; phylum Bacteroidota; class Bacteroidia; order Bacteroidales; family Dysgonomonadaceae; genus Proteiniphilum. The sequence goes on along the minus strand of JADMKJ010000224.1, from coordinate 7,475 downwards.
ACCTTCAGCCAACAGATTGTCCATGATGAGGTTCACCCTGCCGTCATAGATCCAGTTGGAGGGGAGCTCGCCGCTACCGCCCAGCAGGTAGAGTACAGGGTATTTCTTGTCACTCCGATATCCGGGTGGAGTGTAGACATAGAGCTCGCGTTCCCCTTGGGTGACCTTGGAGTGATAGATATGTCGAGTCACAGCACCGTGGAGTACCTGCTTCGCATCATAGAATGCAGGCTCATCACCGTGCACCACCAGTTGACTGTAGGGGGGCATGGCGGTGAAGGCTGCGATGGTGTTCGAGGGATCGGGAGTCTGCATTCCGTCAACCCGGAAGTGGTATGCATAGATATCTGGATCCAACGGGCCGATGGTCAGTGACCAAATCCCATCTTCTCCTCTGGTAAATGGAATTGGCTCATTCCCTTTATCCAATGCTGTATGAATAGCACCAGGGTTCAGTATCACCTCAGTAGCAAGGGGAGCCTTCAGTCGGAAGGTGACCGTTCGGTCTTCATGTACCTCGGGCGAGTTGAGCGGTGCACTGAAAGGGATCAGCCCCTCAGTATTCTGGTGTGGGTTGTAATCGAGGTTCACGTTGGCTTGTTGTGCAATGGCTGTCTGTGAAAATCCCAATAATAAAAACAACAGTGTCACGAGAATAACCCTTTTCGAATGATTCTGATTGATATTTTGTACTATGAGTTTCATTGGTTGCTAGATTAATCGTGAATGATTTATTGAAATAACAATTGAGTATACTGATAAAGAGACCTGCGCCAAGTGAGCCATTCGTGCGCGGTGTCGGGCGACTCGTAGTAGTAATGTTTAATCCCCTGCTTTTGTAACATCTTTCGAAAAGCACCAATCGACAGCTGGAACACATCCGGTTCTGTAGTGCCAACACCCAGCCAGAGTACCTTGATCTGATCATTGAGACGCTCACCATTGCTGAATACCCCACCAAGGAAATTTTCAGCATCAATATCAGTAGCACTGGGATAGTTGGCGGTACCACTGAAACCTCCATAGTAGGCAAACTTGTCAAGGTTGTTCATGACAATGCGCATGGTTTGGTTGGCACCCATCGAAAGGCCTGCAATGGCACGACTTTCCCGGTGATCAATGGTGCGGAATCGGTTTTCGATCAATGGAATGATCTCGTCAATCATCACCTCCTCAAACACCATGTTGGGACGGGATGAGCTGGTTGTAGTCTGCTCGTCTTCGGCTCTGAATGCATAACCATTGTCCATTACGATGATCATTGGTTTTGCTTTGCCTTCTGCAATAAGGTTGTCGAGGATAAGAGCTGCTTTGCCTTGTCCCGGCCAACCTGTTTCATCTTCAAAGCTGCCGTGCTGGAGGTAAAGCACCGGATAGCGTTTGTCAATGTTCGATTCATAACAGGGCGGGGTATACACGAAGCAACGTCTCCATTTGCCTGTAATGCCGGAGTAGTAGTTCAGCTCACTGACCAGACCGTGGGGCACAACCTTCAATGCATAGAACTCCTGGTCATGTGCAGGTATTTCAATCCCACTGCCCCATCGTCCCGCACCGTAAAAGTAACGTGTCCCCGGGTCAGGCACCGATGCTCCGTCGATATTGAGCTGATAATAGTGAAACCCCTCTTCCTGTGGTGCCGACTCACCCATCCACATACCCTGTTCGTTTTTTGTCAGGTCGTACTTCACACCACCAATATCGAGCTGTACATATTTGGCATCGGGTGCCGCGATCTGCACCCGCACCCTTCCCTCGGAATTAACCTGTGGAAATTTTTTCCCCGCCTGATTAACTTCTGATATTTGAAAATCTTCCTTTACCGGTTCAGCAGCCCTGACATGGCTAAGTGCTATTGATGCCATCAGACCGATTGCCAACCATCTATTTATTCTGTTCATCATGTTATTGTTTTGCGATCATTATTTTGTGCCTTGTCGGCTATCCATAGCGTTCTGCATTGTAAACATTCCCTGATGATTCCTATTCAGGGAGAGCATCATTTTTTGTGGTTGCATGCAGCCCTATCAGATTTCCAGTGAATCCACCCGCAACATCGGTTGAAAGGATGTCACCGGAGACTGTTCCGCCCAGATTTTCGAAGGCTGTGCCATCGGAAGAGTAGTTGAAGCGGTATTCATCTCCCTTGACAGTGATTTGCAGAAACAGCGGCTTGTCTGTCAAAACCGGTGTGCGGGCTATGATGGTGGAAGCTCCTCTTTCGGTGCGTTGTAACACCAGATAGTCTTGTTCCCCTTTTTTGGTGACTCCGAAGAGATAATGGAATCGCTCGCTTTGGTAGCAGACCATTCCTGCCAGATCCTTCCCGGAAGAGGGTCTGTACTTCATGCTGGTGGTAGCAGTGAATGATTTATGTTGCTGGCGGTGGAAGAGGGTAGAGGTGGGCACAGCCTCCTTAAGATTGACTGCGAACGGAGTGATGGTAATACCCTTTTTTTCCTTTTTCACAAATTCCTCGCGGGGACCTCTCATGCCAATCCATCGGTAATCAAGTGTTGTAGAACCGAAATTATCCTGAAATATGAAATTGCCATTGGGAAAGAAACCATCTTTGCCGGTCTTGTTCACAACTCCTGCAGGCATCTTCTGTTTGGGTTCCAGCGGTACGAGACCGTTTTCAAAAACGGGATATTTCCCACTCCAGTCAACTGGAAGGATAAAGGTTTCACGGCCTGTATTGACCCTGTTCTGTTCGTTGGGACGAATAGCCAGAAAAACACCATAATATTTGCCATCGGGTCCCTCCACCAGATCGGCATGACCGGCCCAGTCTACTTTATTCTCCCTGTCGGGGTGCAGATAGCGTTGCGACAGAATAGGATTGTTGTCTGCAGGTTTATAAGGACCTTTAGGATTGTCGCTTGTGAAAATCACTTCACTGTGCCAGTCACCGGTACCCCCCTCGGCACACATCAGATAGTAGATACCTCCTTTTTTGTAGATATGAGGTGCTTCAATCCAGATAGGCTGCTGCGAGATATCTACCCCACCGTCCACAATAATCTGATCGGTGCCTTGGATAACCTGATCCTTTTCCAGATCATACTCCCATATTTTGATCACACGGTGACCTTCATACAACGCTTTACCTCTGTCGGGTGCATCGTTATGCACCACATAAGCTTTTCCATTGTCATCGAAGAACAGCGATGGGTCTATCCCGTCGAACCTGAGCCTTTGTACTTCTCCCCATCCTTTGAAAGGATCCTTCGTTTTGACCACCATATTGCCGATTCCTTCTGCAAACTGGGTGGTGATCATGTAGAATGTATCGTTATGAGGATTGTACGTAATTGCCGGTGCATAAATCCCTTCACTGACACCACTCCTGTGTACTTCTAACTGCGACTTCCTGTCGAGCACATGCCCAATCTGCCGCCAGTTAACAAGGTCAACGGAGTGAAAAATCGGTACTCCGGGAAACATCGAAAAGGAGGAGGTTACCAGGAAGTAATCATTTCCTTTTCGGGTGATGGAAGGGTCGGGATAACATCCCTGCAAAATAGGGTTATAGAACTCATCCGTCTTCAACGGATTGCGTTGATAAACTGTGTCCTCACCCTCATAGATGAAGTGTGAGAATAGAGGGGCGTTGATGACTCTATTCTGTCCATTTTGACCATTTAAGGTTAACGACAAAATCATTGTTGTAAACAGTAATGGGAGACCCATCTTAGCTTTCATTCCGGTGTAGTTTTATGTATTTATGAAGCAATCAATTCAATCATCCTATTCGAATATTACTTCAGTTTTCTTAATTGATTTAACGGACAATTTACCTTAGTTGGCAAAATCTCAGGTCAGTATCGTTTGTCATTGGTACAGCAAATGTAATAATTCCAAATGAATATGACTACCCGTTTTTGGATAGTTAATTCACTTTTATAGATAAAAATAGAACAGTATACAGTAACATGCGAAAGTTCAATAAATAAGTATCTTTCTCTTCATTGTAGTTGTTATTTCACTTCAATAACTTCATTTGACGAGTATATTAGATGACCTTCACTACTTATACCTTCAATAATGATCCCATAATGGGATGGAGAATCAGCCGAATAAAAAGTCAAGTTTGCTGTGCCAGCACTATCTGTCGAGATATTTGGATTCCAATATATGGTTGAGCGAAGGTCAGGTGTCGTATTGTTTCGCTGTTCTTCCGTTTCATATACTGGTGAGTAAAATTCAACATGTTGCTGATAACCTATTGGAGTTAATATTTGCATATTCTTATTCATGCTGTTTTTTTCCACATATCCCTTTTTCGTATTAATAACAATTGCACCATTTGCAGCCCGACTGCCGAAAATGGGCATTACGGATGTAGCTGGTGATACAAAGACGTCGCTTATATCGTTCACATTTAGCATGCTATAGTCAAAATTTTCAGATGGAACATTGTCTAAAATTAGCATGGGAGTGGCGCGACGATAAAAAACTTCATTTCCTGAGATTGTTACGCCTGGTAGGCGACGAAGTAAGTCGAAAACTGTCATAAAGTTTGATTTCTCAATTTCCTCTATTCCCAGTACAAAGGATGATGAAATCGAATAAAAGGGAGACTCTGTTTTACGACGTATTACCCGTTTTGCTTTAACTTCAACCTCAGCTAGATTAATCATCCACATTTCATTTTCAGTGTCGAGTTTCTTATTTACCTTATCAAGATAAGAATCATCGTATGCATGCTTCTCGGCAGCCATAAATGGAAGATGACTAACCAGTGGAAATGATTCGATTGAATCTAACTCAATAAATGCAAGACTTGAACCTTTTTTTCTCAATGCTTGTATAAGATACCTTGTACTATCCGGATAATCAACATTGCTAAATACAAACCTACCATTGTCTTCCGTTTTTACAAACGATGTACCTAAGATAGAATCTTTATAAGCAATCATAGAAATATTTCCATCCTTTAGAGCTGAAAAAACACCCGTTACTCTACCTGAAAACTGACGATTTGATTCAACCGGAAATTTCAGTTTTGTTTGCAAATTACCTTTCAATATTTCCTGCACATTGTATCTTCTCCATCCCTGAGTCATCATCAACACATCCAGCGCTGTGACCGTTTTTTTATCATCGTTCTGAAAATAGTTCATCGGTGATTCAATATGGCCTTTCAACTCAGACGATAACAAAAGAGTAGTTATAATACTCGAAGAGGTGTCAAGAGAAACATCTTTCTTATCTACCACAGATATGGAAAAATTGCCAGATAACGGAACTTCATTTTCATCAGTAACTTTAATACATAAATCGATCTTCTCTCTAATTTGGTTAGTATGTTTACCTGGCGTCACATAAACATTCGCAAAAGAGCTTTTTTGTGAAGAGAATACCAATCGTTCACTGAGGATATTTTTCTCTTTATCAATTAATATGAAATGGATAATACCCGCAGGGAAAAAATCTTTTTCAAAAAGAAAACCACGAGATTCACCCCATGGCTCCGAAAAGAGCACAGCTCCACGAATATGAGCAATTAATCGTATTCCTGTGGGTAGAGTATAATTTGGTGACATCGATAATGTTAAACTTAGACTTTCATCTCTCCAACGTGTCTTTAATGCCACTACGTTGGGTTCTGGTAATGGCAGGTTAAACCGGCGTGATATGTTATCATTATTTGTACACACTACATGATAGCTTCTTTCAGGAAGGTAATTCATTTTAAACTGTCCCATCCCCAAATGACTACTTTTGAAATGGGCCCATACTGCACCTGTGTCGTCAAAAACTGTACCTTTTATATTTTCATGTAGCCCATTTTTTTTCAATGCTTTAAATGCAATTTGGATATCTGTCTGTAAAGGTGCATGACCACCTTCCGGAAAGAATGAGACGTCGAAAGTACTATCAGGAATGGGAATTTTAAAAAAAGAGTTGTGAGTATTTCCGTTGTGTGTAGTTTGCAACAGAAATATGGGTTGGGTAATTGCTTTGGTTAGGTCGAAAGTATAGAGAGACGATTCCTGTTTGAACAACAACTTCTTTTCTTCCTCTTTAAGGTCGCCATCCACAAATAAACTGCAATTGTCGGGAATAATACGATCCTCTCCATTCCTTTGTGTGAAATATATATAAGTAATAACTTTATTGTCTTTAAAAGTAAAGTTAACCTTCGGTGAAATAATGGCAGACATTGGATCAATGACATAAATAGACTTTCGGAAAAAATAATCCTCTCCCTGATTTTGCATATATTTGGTATACGCACGAAGTGTATAATTACCTTCCGGCAAAGCCTTGTCTAAATTGACATATCCATAAAAGTAACCCAGACTGTCTGGTCTGAGCATGGCTCTGTGAGCAACTTTTGACAAGGGATTAATCATCTCTACATAAACGTATCTGCTAGCATTAGCCTTTTTAAGGAGTAGCGCATCCACCAAATGAACACGTATCCAAATCGTGTCGCCTGAAAAATAAGAAGATTTATCGGTCTGTGTATGAACTTTCTCCTGTGGATAGAGAGAAAGTTGTACAAGGAAAAGATCCTGAATGGTGTCTGTAGTGAAATTTTGTGCCACGATATTGGTCCCTAAAAGAATGATTACACCCAAAACAAGATTTTTTATTCTCATGTCATGTTTAATAAAATTATTATTGATTTCATTCGATACAGAAAATAGCAATTATCACAAACTTTGTACCCTTGTAGATTTTTCCCATATCATAAAAAATTGAATTATTATAAGAAGGCAGGACATCTGTTTGTCCTGCCTTCTTATATGAAAACTATTTTCTATGTTCATCTAACCAGTCATCCAGTTCCTCTTGTTCAGCAGAAGTTTTTCGTTCTTTATACATAACACCTTCTGCTCGCCAACGAGTTCCGTTGTTATTATATTCATACCAAAAATCGTAGACTTTAATCTCAGGATAGTACACTCCTCCTCCATCAAATATTTCAAACTCATCCCAAGTATTATAACTTAACGAATTATCATCATTAATCGTAATCTTAAATGTATGCGTTGGTTTATAGTCTTCGGTTTCATTATTGTAATGATACATACGCACTGTGCTTCCATTGTCAGTTGCTACTAAATTTCGTGACATTCTGTATAATACAGAATCAGTGTCGTTTGTAGTGTTTTTCAACATTCCATCCACATAATAAAGACCATTATAATCGTTAACCAAATGCAACCTTACCAATACAGTAGTATCATTATCACTAAGTTCATAATCTGATATTGTATTTAGTCGTAAAGGTATCATATACAAAGAGTCACACTGCAATGTTTCAGGATTTACATAAATTGGGAAAGTCTCATAAACTTCACCCGACTTAATAGTTATTTGCTCTAATGGATAGCTATAAATTGATTCGGATAATTTTTGATACTGCACATCCTCTCCAGACACATTACGTTGGTTATACAAATCAATTTCATCACTATTTTCTTTAATTGTAACAGTAACATCTTTACTTAAAGGACGTG
>JADMKJ010000223.1:1056-2099 GCA_015478855.1 Proteiniphilum sp. | reverse complement strand
ATTCATTGACCACAAACGGATCGGACTGCGACGATACCATGATTTTGTATGCCGACATTGACGGTGACGGATATGGATCGGGTGCGCCATCATCTTGCGGCGTTGCCAACAATTCCGATTGCGATGATAACAACAATTCAGTTTACCAGTCACAGACACTATATGTCGATATGGACGGTGACGGATTTGACGGCGGAACATCGACTGTTTGCTACGGATCTGAAATCCCACAAGGATATTCAATGACTACGAATGGATCGGACTGCGACGATACTATGATTTTATATGTCGATAATGACGGCGACGGATTCGGTACCGGTGCCCCTACCGCTTGCGGTGTTGCCAACAACACTGATTGCGATGACAATAATTCCGGTACACATCAGTCTACTGTTCTGTACATTGATTCAGATGGTGATGGTTATCACGGAGGCGTACAGTTGATCTGCTTCGGCGAAGAAATTCCGGACGGTTACACATTGGAAACCTTGGGATTAGATTGTAATGATGCAGATGTATCCGTTTATCAGCAACATATTCTTTATATCGATATGGATGGTGATGGTTTTGACTCCGGAACAACGAACTTATGTTATGGTTCTGATATGCCCTTTGGATATTCATTAACAACATCAGGATATGATTGCGATGATTCAAACGCCACAGTAAACCCGCAAGCTGAGGAGGTTATGGGGAACGGTATTGACGAAAACTGTAGTGGAATGGGCGATGATGTTCTTACGCAGGTCAAAGCCACGTACTGTGGATCCACCGTTACGGATCTTTACAGCCCTATTTCGGCCTATCCAGTCGCAAATGCCACAGCATATCGATTTGCCGTAACGAACACGAGCAGTAACACGGTACAGTACGTAATCCGCTCAACAAACTGGTTTAGCTTCATACAGTTGCCGGCTTTTGCATATGGAACAACTTATTCAATCGCGGTGGAACTGCAACTCGATGGAGAATGGATGGGTGAGTTCGGACAGGCCTGTAACGTATCGACATTCAACCTTACAGAAGCTGGTGCAATTGGTATT
>JADMKJ010000223.1:0-1046 GCA_015478855.1 Proteiniphilum sp. | reverse complement strand
ATGTGGCATCACAATCACTGATTTTTATTCACCATTGACCGCACATAACCTGCCTGGCGTCACAGGCTACAAATTCCGCGTCAGTAATCTTAGTAACCCATCCGGGGTAAATGCAGTTCAGGAGCTGACACGCACTGCTAATTGGTTTAGCTTTATTGATCTTATGTCATTTGAGTTTGGCGCCGAATATAGTATCGAGGTCTCGGTGCGGATAAATGACCAATACAGTGCTTTCGGTAATCCGTGTTCAGTGTATACGGTGTCACCGGGAATCAAGCAATGTGGTACTACATTCTCTGATAAATACGTCCCTGTTTATGCGCACAGTTATCCTGGGGTTTCCGGATATCGATTCCGTGTAACTAATCAGAGTACGGCAAGCGTCCAGGTTATCACTCGAAATGTGAACTGGATTAATTTTAATAATATTGATGATTTCCAGGTCGCGACTGCGTATGATGTAGAAGTTGCATACTTAACGAATGGTGCTTATACAGACTATGGTTCTGTTTGTACTATCTATAGTGTGTCACCTTCGATTAAGCAATGCGGAGACACTATTTCAGATTACTATGCACCGATGATTGCTCAAAGCATACCAGGAGCAACCGGGTATCGATTCCGTGTGACTAATTTGACCACTGAAAGTGTTCAGGTTATTATACCTAGCAGTAACTGGATAAACTTTAATCATATTATTGATCGACAAAGTGGAACGGCCTACAGCATTGAAGTTTCGGTATTGATGAATGGTGTTTACAGTGGGTATGGTGCGGCCTGTACGGTGTATACCGCTGGCGCTGCCAAAATCAGTGGTGAGCAAGAGTTGGTCGAACTTAAATTGAATGTAACGGCATCTCCTAGTCCGTTTACCGACGCATTTAACCTGAACCTTTCGAATGCTACGGGCGCTTCCGTTACCATAAATATTTATGATATGATAGGGAAATTGCTTGAAGTACGCACCGTACGGCCGGGCGATATCGCATCACAAAGTCTTGGAAGCTGGTTGCCGTCGGGAGTGTACAATGTCGTTGTTACACAAG
>JADMKJ010000222.1 GCA_015478855.1 Proteiniphilum sp. | reverse complement strand
GCAAACCCGCTGAACTGAAACATCTAAGTAGGCGGAGGAGAAGAAAACAAAAGTGATTCCGTAAGTAGTGGCGAGCGAACGCGGATTAGCCCAAACCAGGGGTGTTACGGCACAACTGGGGTTGTAGGACCACGATATTCCTTGCACAAGGAACCGGAAGTTACTGGAAAGTGACGCCATAGAGGGTGATAGCCCCGTATGGGTAACGAGTGTAAAGGATAGTGGTATCCTGAGTAGGGCGGGGCACGTGAAACCCTGTCTGAATTTGGCGGGACCATCCGCTAAGGCTAAATACTCCTGAGAGACCGATAGTGAACCAGTACCGTGAGGGAAAGGTGAAAAGAACCGTGAATAACGGAGTGAAACAGATCCTGAAACCATACGCCTACAAGCGGTCGGAGCCCTTTAGTGGGGTGACGGCGTGCCTTTTGCATAATGAGCCTACGAGTTAACGTTGCTGGCAAGGATAAGTGATTAAGTCATGGATCCGTAGCGAAAGCGAGTCTGAATAGGGCGCTTTAGTCAGTAGTGTTAGACGCGAAACCGTGTGATCTACCCATGGACAGGATGAAGCTGTGGTAACACATAGTGGAGGTCCGAACCGGTTGACGTTGAAAAGTCTTCGGATGACCTGTGGGTAGGGGTGAAAGGCCAATCAAACTCGGAAATAGCTCGTACTCCCCGAAATGCATTTAGGTGCAGCGTTGGTCATAAAGTTATATAGAGGTAGAGCTACTGATTGGATGCGGGGGCTTCACCGCCTACCAATTCCTGACAAACTCCGAATGCTATATAATGTTTACCAGCAGTGAGGGCTTGGGTGCTAAGGTCCAAGTCCGAGAGGGAAAGAACCCAGACCATCAGCTAAGGTCCCAAAATCTATACTAAGTTGAAAGAACGAGGTTTGTCTGCCCAGACAGCTAGGATGTTGGCTTGGAAGCAGCCATTCATTTAAAGAGTGCGTAACAGCTCACTAGTCGAGCGGACGAGCATGGATAATAATCGGGCATAAGTATAGTACCGAAGCTATGGATTTACACTTTATTGTGTAAGTGGTAGGGGAGCATTCCAACAGGGTTGAAGGTGAGTCGTAAGGCCTGCTGGACCGGTTGGAAAAGAAAATGTAGGCATAAGTAACGATAATGCGGGCGAGAAACCCGCACACCGAAAGACTAAGGTTTCCTCAGCTATGCTAATCAGCTGAGGGTTAGTCGGGTCCTAAGGCGAACCCGAAAGGGACAGTCGATGGCCAACGGGTTAATATTCCCGTACTTGTTTTAACTGTGATGGGGTGACGGAGTGATGAAAGCGCCGCGAACTGACGGAATAGTTCGTTGAAGGTTGTAGCTATATTCTTTATAGGCAAATCCGTAGAGAATGGCAAAGACCGATAGTACTCGGAGTCTTCGGACAAAGAGATAGTGCGCCTAAGGGCTTCCAAGAAAAACCTCTAAACTTCAGGTTAATACAACCCGTACCGTAAACCGACACAGGTAGTCGAGGAGAGAATCCTAAGGTGCTCGAGAGATTCATGGCTAAGGAATTAGGCAAAATAGACCTGTAACTTCGGGAGAAAGGTCGCCAGCAGCAATGCTGGCCGCAGTGAAGAGGTCCAGGCGACTGTTTATCAAAAACACAGGGCTCTGCAAAATCGTAAGATGAAGTATAGGGCCTGACACCTGCCCGGTGCTGGAAGGTTAAGAGGAGATGTTATCTTCGGAGAAGCATTGAATTGAAGCCCCAGTAAACGGCGGCCGTAACTATAACGGTCCTAAGGTAGCGAAATTCCTTGTCGGGTAAGTTCCGACCTGCACGAATGGTGTAACGATCTGGACACTGTCTCAGCCATGAGCTCGGTGAAATTGTAGTAGCGGTGAAGATGCCGCTTACCCGCAGTGGGACGAAAAGACCCTGTGCACCTTTACTATAGCTTAGTATTGACTTTGGACAAGTGATGTGTAGGATAGGTGGGAGACTTCGATCCTGCGTCGCCAGGCGTAGGTTAGTCATTGTTGAAATACCACCCTTTGCTTGTCTGAAGCCTAACTCTTCGATGAAGGGGACATTGCTTGGTGGGTAGTTTGACTGGGGTGGTCGCCTCCAAAAGAGTAACGG
>JADMKJ010000221.1 GCA_015478855.1 Proteiniphilum sp. | reverse complement strand
ACAAAAACTAAAGGAGATATAGAAGATGATATTTCGTATACTCTCTCGTGAAAAAAAAATAGGAATGTTTTCTCTTGGTATCTTTGGAATATTTGTGGCGGCAGTAATTTTTTCTACCTCTGCTCTCGCATATCCGGCGCCTACTATTGGCTCAAAAGCGCCAACTCATAATTCTAGCAGTGTTGCGGGGAATAATCAGACACCCTGGAGTGCCGTTGGGAAGGGCGCATTTAATGGCCAATATACTTGGTATAAGGTGTATGTGCCGGTCGGGACAAAGACAACCGTGACGATCGATCAGGCATGTAGTTCCTCTATTGAGGTGGGTCAGCCAGATGTTAACTATACATTACAGAGTATGGAATCTAGTGAAGATAGTATTGATGATTCTCGGTACGCTGATGCTAGAGATGGGGAAAATCCTGCTACTGGGAGCTGTAGAGAATCAATTGCTTTTGCTCAAATTAACGCAAGTGAGAGTGCACCTAGGAGAGATAGCGGCAATGTTTCAGAGGTTGCGGGACATGATGGACGCAACGGCAATCAAAAATATATGGTGTTTTATTTGCGAGCGCGAATCGGCAGTATCGGAGGGGGTGATCATGAGCGATCATTTAGGGTATCTGCGACAGGCAGCGCGTTGATAGGCGCTTCATCATGGAGCGGGGTACCTGATGCTGATGGCTATTTTGGTATTTATCAGCGTGATGCACCGCAACTTGGCTCGCAAAGATGGAGTTATGAATTGCAGTTTGCTAGCGACTGCAGTGCAGGTATCCAACCAACTGGCAGCACACAGATTGCCTTGTATGATATGGATAATGGGGTATATGACCCTCTGAATACAGTTAAATATGATATAGACCGCGCGCCAAGGGGTACAGATAATTGGGCCTCGTGGAGGTTTACTTCCGCCAATGACCCAGGAGGTAGCGGAAACCGTACTCTTTTAAACTTTAACTATAATGTGGATTATAAGTATCGTTTGCGTATAAACAGTGTTAACTATCGTAATACTTTGCAGATGCGACTTCCTTTTAAGTTTGACCAGATCAACGCGCTTAACTCTGTAGATTGTACGCAAACAAAAGAGTGGCATTTGACTCCCGATACAAAAGCTCGCATACAGGCCGGTTCGTATAACCCTGTAGAAAATAGTGAAGGTGAATGGCGCTGGGGACCATCGGTAGATGCGGCAGTTGAGGCTTTTAAGCAGGCACGGATTAGTGAAGGGGTGACTGAAACCAAAGGGCAGCGTGTTGAGAGCAGTCAGCATAATTGGAGAGTTGAGTACAAATATATTCGTGGTGATACAGGGGCAGAGTCTAGCCTTCACACTAAATCCGCAAACTATAATAACTCAGTAAGTGCCGGAAGAACAAAGGTATTTACTGAGAATAGCCAAGTGCCAACGAGTGCCAGTAGCGGAATTCGATTCCTATTTGGTGACGCATATGAAGGCAGTTCGAGTGCATCTAAGCGTACCCCGAGGCCTAATGATCAATATTGTGAACGTCTTGTTAACACAAAAGCCGAAGGCGGCACAGTTGATACGCCAAGCGCTTGGGGGTGTGTAGCTTTGAGTGGTGCACCAGCGTGCTTGCCATGGCAAGTTCAAGCAACAGCCAGTATGAATCAAACGCAGGGCTATGGCGACATCAGTGCGGCTTGGGTGGGTGATAGGTATAATTTTAATTATAATTTCTGGCATATTGGACTGGCTGAGCAGACTGCTCCGATTAATTTTGCTCACAATGAGACGAATAATTATCTTGGTGCAGTTTCTCTTGGTGAGTGGGCCTACACTTCTGTGCGTGGGCCGATTGGTAGAGAGTCTGGTGGGCAGTCATATCCGGATAGTATGAACTATCAGCCAAAAGCACTTAACTGCCCAGGCGGATTGGATGAATCGCACACAACTGTGCTCGGTGGTACAATCACTGTTCCTTATTACTATAATATAAAACCGAGTGGTCAACGATCTACGGGAATTGGATCGACAGTCGAACAAGGGGATCCTGTTTCTGGAGATGGAAGCATTTCGATCGATGAGTCGGGTGTAGATATTGGAGCAAGTCCTTCAATACCTGCTATTCGAGGTGATGCGTCTTCAGACCGATCGACAACT
>JADMKJ010000220.1 GCA_015478855.1 Proteiniphilum sp. | reverse complement strand
TAATCGGCATCTTCACCGATACTACAATTTCACCGAGCTCATGGCTGAGACAGTGCCCAGATCGTTACACCATTCGTGCAGGTCGGAACTTACCCGACAAGGAATTTCGCTACCTTAGGACCGTTATAGTTACGGCCGCCGTTTACTGGGGCTTCGATTCAATGCTTCTCCTTGCGGATGACATCCCCTCTTAACCTTCCAGCACCGGGCAGGTGTCAGGCCTTATACTTCATCTTTCGATTTTGCAAAGCCATGTGTTTTTGATAAACAGTCGCCTGGGCCTATTCACTGCGGCCCCGACGTTTGACCGTCGGGGCGTCTCTTCTCCCGAAGTTACGAGACCATTTTGCCTAGTTCCTTAGCCATGAATCACTCGAGCACCTTAGGATTCTCTCCTTGACTACCTGTGTCGGTTTGCGGTACGAGTTGCTATAACCTGAAGCTTAGAGGTTTTTCTCGGAATCCCTTAGGTACACTATCTCTTTGGCCGAAGCCTCCGAGTACTATCATCTTCCCCATCTCCGGCGCATTTAACTACCAGAAATATAGGTACAAACTTTAACGCACTATTCCGTCAGTGCGCGGTACTTTCATCAATTCGTCACCCCATCGCAGTTATAACAAGTACTGGAATATTAACCAGTTGTCCATCCACTACCCCCTTCGGGTTCGCGTTAGGTCCCGACTAACCCTGAGACGATTAGCGTCGCTCAGGAAACCTTAGTCTATCGGTGTGCAGGTTTCTCGCCTGCATTATCGTTACTTATTCCTACATTTGCTTTTCTATCCGCTCCAGCATGCATCGCCACACACCTTCAACGCTGAATAGAATGCTCCCCTACCAGATGCCGACTTGACGTCGGCAAATCCATAGCTTCGGTAGTACACTTAATGCCCGTTTATTATCCACGCACGATCGCTCGACTAGTGAGCTGTTACGCACTCTTTAAATGAATGGCTGCTTCCAAGCCAACATCCTAGCTGTCTATGCAACCGCACAACGTTTGATCAACTTAGTGTACATTTTGGGACCTTAGCTGATGATCTGGGTTCTTTCCCTCTCGGACACGGACCTTAGCACCCATGCCCTCACTGCTCAGTATATCTTATAGCATTCGGAGTTTGTCAGGATTTGGTAGGCGGTGAAGCCCCCTAGTCCAATCAGTAGCTCTACCTCTATAAGACTCAACCTGAACGCTGCACCTAAATGCATTTCGGGGAGTACGAGCTATTTCCCAGTTTGATTGGCCTTTCACCCCTACCCACAGCTCATCCGAAAGCTTTTCAACGCTTATCGGTTCGGTCCTTCATTCCGTGTTACCGGAACTTCAACCTGGCCATGGGTAGATCACAAGGTTTCGCGTCTACCCCCACTGACTATCGCGCCCTATTCAGACTCGCTTTCGCTTCGGCTTCGAACCTTAAATTCTTAACCTTGCCAATGAGGAGTAACTCGTAGGATCATTATGCAAAAGGCACGCCGTCGCGACTTAAAGTCGCTTCGACCGCTTGTAGACACACGGTTTCAGGATCTATTTCACTCCCTTATTCAGGGTTCTTTTCACCTTTCCCTCACGGTACTCGTTCGCTATCGGTCTCTCAGGAGTATTTAGCCTTACCAGATGGTTCTGGTAGATTCAGACAGGATTTCACATGTCCCGCCCTACTCAGGATACTGATATCATTTAAACATATTTCGTGTACGGGACTATCACCCTCTATGGTCAAGCTTTCCAACTTAATTCCACTATATCTTTAAACAAATGTTTCAGTCCTACAACCCCGCAACTGCCGAAACAATTACGGTTTGGGCTTCTTCCGTTTCGCTCGCCGCTACTCAGGAAATCACTCTTGTTTTCTTCTCCTGCGCCTACTTAGATGTTTCAGTTCAGCGCGTTCGCCCCAATAAATTGGTGACAGGTCTTCAACCTGACAGGTTTCCCCATTCGGAAATCTACGGATCAATAGGTATTTGCCCCTTCCCGTAGCTTATCGCAGCTTATCACGTCCTTCTTCGCCTCTGAGAGCCTAGGCATTCCCCGTGTGCCCTTAGTAACTTATTAATCTCTTAGATCTCTTTTCTTTCTTATTACTTCAATCAATTCCAATATGTCAAAGAACTTTTTAGT
>JADMKJ010000219.1 GCA_015478855.1 Proteiniphilum sp. | reverse complement strand
AACTGATAACTGACAACTGACAACTGAGAACTGAGAACTGACAACTGAGAACTGACAACTGATAACTGACAATATGAACAAACGATTTTTTTGGTACTTTTTCGCATTTACATTACTTACGGTAACCATTCAGGCACAGCAGCCTTTACAACCGCAGGAGTTACATTCTTTCGGTCCCATCCCGGTGCAGAAGCCGGTATTGCTGGATAGCGTAAACTTAAAGGAGGCCCCCTTCACGGACGAACTGCTCCTCTCCTATTCAGTCTCCTTTCCCGACCATGATCGTTTTACTTCAAAAATAATGCCTGATACAGCCGGTTATTTCAACCTTCCCAGACCAGAACAGGGACAGGCATTCCAGCTGCTCTCATTCTTTATCTCTGCAGACCGTTATGGCAAGGGAAAAATAACGGTCACCTCACCCAATATGCTGGAGCTTTGGATTGATAATGTGAAACGGGCAACTAAAAAAGAGGTGAACGACAGCCTACATCAGGCCGGTTCGGTCGACACCGGGCTGAATGGCTTCACCAACAATGCCCGCGTGGTGATCAAGATGCTTACCTCCGCAGAAAGCATGACTGATCCCGCGGTAAAGATAGAGTTGAAAGCCGACGAGGCAGACTCACTGCTGACCTATACATTCAACAATATCAATCAACGGCGCATCAACATCAAAGATATTGTGGAGGGAACACGTGTGAACAACACATCCATCTCTCCCGGCGGGCGGTTCCTGTTGATAAGCCTGCGCGAAACGCTTCCGGGAGGCAGTAATCGTAGCTATACTGAGATCTATGACACAAAACAGGAAAGAACCATCTTCTCCGAACCGGCAAGTCGTTCACAGCTGAGCTGGATGCCAAAAACGGACATGGTCTATTATGTGACTGACAGTGATGAGGGAAGAACACTTTACACCATGGATCCACTGTCAGTGAAAACAACCATTGTCGCGGAGAACCTGCCGAAAGAGAACTTCTATATCGCTCCGGATGAGCAATCGATGTTCTTCTCATCCAAGGAGACCATCACCATCAGCAGTCCCGGAGGGCTCAAACGCCTTATCGGTATCGACGACCGACAGTCACATTACCGCGACCGCTACTTCCTTTATCGTTACTACTTCGACACGGGACTCACGCAACAACTCACATTCGGCAGACAGACAGCCTCGCTCAATGATGTGACCGCCGATGTGAAACTACTGCTCTTCTCCACTTCCGAAGAGGATCTGGCCGAACGTCCCTTTCGCAAAAGCTCGCTCTATCTGCTGAACCTGGAGACAATGGTGACAGACACCATCTGGAAGGATCAGCGCTATACCTACTCTGCACAGTTCTCCCCTGACGGCAAACAGCTGCTTATCCATGGTGCACCAGAAGCATTCAACGGTATCGGACTCAACATCAAAGAGGGCCAGATAGCCAACAGCTACGACACACAATCATTCATCATGGATCTGGAGAGCAAAAGAGTGGAACCGGTGACAAAGCATTTCGATCCAACCATCAGCGCACAGGAGTGGAACCCGCTGGATCATTTCATTTACTATCGTGTGGAGGATGGTGACCGCGCCAGCGTGTACCGCTACTCACCGCGAACGAAGAAGTTTGAGAGACTGCCCCTCAATGAGGATGTGATCCGATCGTTCAGTATTGCCGAAAACGCCCGGTGGGCAACCTATACCGGTGTAAGCACTTCCAACTCCAACAGAAGCTATCTGCTCAACCTGAAGACACTGGAGTCAACGCTTGTCTCCGACCCCTATGCCGACAGGCTGGGTAAGCTCAACCTGGGTGAAGTGAAGGACTGGAATTTCAAAAGTTCCTTCGGTGATGAGATTGAGGGACGTTATTATCTGCCACCAAACTTCGATCCGGAGAGGAAATATCCGCTTATCGTCTACTATTACGGCGGCACAAGCCCCACCTCGCGTACCTTTGAAAGCACCTATCCGCTGCATGTATATGCTGCAATGGATTATGTCGTCTACACGCTGCAACCAAGCGGGACGACAGGCTACGGTCAGGATTTCTCGGCACGACATGTGAATGCGTGGGGTGAGCAGACGGCAGAAGAGATCATTGAGGGGGTGAAAGCATTCGTTGCCGCTCATCCATTTGTCGATGGCACTAAAATAGGAAATATCGGCGCTTCCTACGGTGGTTTCATGACACAATATCTCATCACCAAGACAGACCTATTCTCCGCCTCGGTATCACATGCCGGCATAAGCAACATCACCAGCTACTGGGGTGAAGGATACTGGGGCTATTCATACAGCGCCGGTGCCAGCGCAGGCAGCTATCCCTGGAACAACCCTCAGCTCTATGTGCAACAGAGTCCTCTTTTTCATGCCGACAAGATAGAGACACCTCTCCTGCTGCTGCACGGTACTGCAGACACGAATGTACCCATCGGTGAAAGTATTCAGATGTATACAGCCCTGAAGTTGTTGAACAAGCCGGTGGAATTCATACAGGTGGAGGGTGAGAACCATGCTATCTACGATTATGACAAGCGTATTGCCTGGAACAACACCATCTACGCCTGGTTCGCCAAATGGCTGAAAGAAGATGCACGCTGGTGGGATTCCATGTTTCCCGATAAATAGAGCAAAATGAATTTACGAATATAGAACCATTGAATAATATGGATTTGGAAAAGTTGAACAGCGAGGTAAAATTATTCGCACGTTCTACGGGTGAATATCTGAAGAGTGAACAGACGGAGCTGAAGAAGAGGGATATTGAGATGAAGGGCACACGTGACTATGTGACCTACATCGACAAAGAGGCAGAAACAAGACTGGTGGCCGGGTTGAAGAAGCTGTTGCCCGAAGCCGGCTTTCTAACTGAGGAGGCTACCGTTGACAACCAGATTAAAGAGTATACCTGGATCATCGACCCGCTTGATGGAACCACCAACTTCGTGCATGGAGACATACCTTACTCGGTGAGCATCGCCCTGATGAAAGAGAATAAGATCATATTGGGGGTGGTCTATGATCCCATACTGGATCATATGTACTCAGCCATAGCCGGAGGTGATGCCTTCGTCAACGACAAACCACTGACTGTCAGCACACAGTCGGTACTGGAGAACGCTTACATCGGTTTTGGCATTCCCTACAGCCTGGACGATAAAGGTGAGGAGATACTCAGAAATGTGATGAAACAATACCGAAGGTGCAGCTTCCGCATCAAAGGATCAGCTGCCCTGGAGATCTGCTATGTGGCTGCCGGTATCAGCGACACCTACTTCCACTCGGGATTGTCACCCTGGGATGTGGCAGCAGGAGCATTCATCCTGCAATGTGCCGGAGGCAGATGCACTGATTTCTCAGGTGGGGACGATTGCATCTTCGGAAGAGAGATAGTAGCCTCCAACGGAGTGATTCATCAGGAGATAATGGAATCTATCATAAAAGGCAACTAATGGACAATCAGACAATCATCATTGCTTTCCTGCTCACGCTCTTTGCCGGCCTCTCCACAGGGATAGGCAGCCTCATCGCGTTCGTGGCCAAACGGACCAACACCAACTTCCTCAGCCTCGCGCTGGGGCTCTCCGCCGGGGTCATGATCTACGTCTCATTCATGGAGATGATTCCACGGTCACTCGGCTCGTTCACTGAGATCTACGGAGAAAAAACAGGGATGTTGTACCTTATTCTGGGCTTTTTCGGGGGTATCGCACTGATCGCACTGATAGACTTTCTTGTACCCGAATCGAGAAACCCACATGAGATGCATGGTGTGGAGGAGATGCGTTCCAATTACAAATTGAAACAGACAGGCATGATTACCGCTATCACCATCGCCATACACAACTTTCCCGAGGGGATTGCCACCTTCATGTCGGCACTCACCTCCCTCGAGGTGGCCATCCCTATCACAGCAGCCATAGCCATACACAATATCCCTGAGGGTATTGCCGTAGCGGTACCGATCTATCATGCCACGGGAAGCAAGAAGAAAGCTTTCTGGCTCTCCTTTGCATCGGGTCTTGCAGAGCCGATTGGTGCGCTTATTGCATTCTGGTTTCTCCTCCCTTACTGGTCACCGGAGCTTGATGCATTCATCCTTTCCGCTGTGGCAGGTATCATGATTTATATATCGCTGGATGAGCTGCTGCCCAGTGCCGAGAAATATGGTAAACACCACCTCTCCATTATAGGGCTGGTGATAGGTATGGCTGTGATGGCCATGAGTCTCTACCTGTTTCTTTAAAAAAAGATATCTTTGTAGTTCAAAAAAGGAATAATTAAACTCAAAAAAAATGGCAACAGACTTAACACAAATTGGCGAACGGATAAAAGGCCTGCGGGATGCGCTTGATCTCTCTCCCGAAGAGATGGCACACAAGCTGGAGGTGGACATCACTGACTATCAGCAATATGAAACCGGCGACAGAGATATCTCCCTCTCCTTTTTGCAGCGTATTGAAAGGGAATTCAACGTAGACCTGGCCACGCTCATGTTCGGCACAGAACCAAAGATGAACTCCTACTATATCACACGGAAAGATAAAGGTGTGAGCGTGGAGAGGGTATCGGCCTACAAGTATCAGTCGCTCACCTCCGGCTTCACCAATAATGTAGCGGAAGTATTCGTGGTGACGGTGGAGCCCAAGCCGATGGAGACCGATTTTTTGCAGAGCATTCACGCGGGGCAGGAGTTCAACATGATCCTTGAGGGGAGCATGGTGCTTAATGTCAACGGCAAGGACCTTATCCTCGGTGAAGGTGACAGCATCTACTTCGACTCATCGCTCCCCCACGGCATGAAGGCGCTTAACAACAAGCCGGTGAAATTTCTTGCTGTTATTTTATATCCCTGATAAAGATCGTTTTAAACATAGGTTGTCATGATAGAAAAATTTGTAAAGAGAACTCTGTTCGAATCCCAACAGGATTTTATAGAAAATTACGAAATCAATGTCCCTGAAAACTTCAATTTCGCCTACGATGTAGTAGATGAGTGGGCAAAAACAGACCCGGATAAACGGGCGCTCTGCTGGACCAACGATAAAGGCGCCCATCGCGACCTCACCTTCGGAGAGCTGAAGATGCTTTCAGACAGGACTGCATCCTTCTTCCGGTCAGCCGGCATCGGGAAAGGAGACATGGTGATGCTGATCCTCAAGCGGAGCATCGAGTTCTGGCAGACAATACTGGCACTGCATAAGATCGGTGCCATCGCCATACCGGCCACCCACCTGCTTACCGATAAAGACCTCGTTTATCGCAACAACGCCGCAGACGTCAAAGCCATCGTAGCTACTGAGGACGATAATCTGACAGCGCATGTGAACCTCGCTATGGAAAAATCACCATCGGTAAAACAACGTATCATGGTGGGTAAAAATATACCGGAAGGATGGATCGATTTTCACCAGGGAGTGAAAAATGCTGCTCCCTTTGTGAAGCCTGAGAATGTCAACGTGAACGGAGATATCATGATCCTCTACTTCACCTCCGGAACAACAGGTCAGCCAAAGATGGTGATCCACGACTTCACCTACCCTCTCGGTCATATCACCACGGCAAAATACTGGCACAACCTGCATGAGAACAGTATCCACCTCACCGTGGCCGATACAGGCTGGGCAAAAGCTGTATGGGGTAAGCTCTACGGTCAGTGGATCGTGGGTGCTTGCGTATTCGTGTATGATTTCGAGGGACGTTTCATCCCCGAAGATATGCTACGTATGATCGCCGACTATAAGATAACCTCCTTCTGTGCCCCTCCCACCATCTTCCGCTTTCTGATCCGTGAGGACCTGACCAAATATGACCTCTCGGCACTGGAGTACTGCACCACGGCAGGTGAAGCACTCAACCCCTCTGTTTTCGAGACGTTCTATAAACAGACAGGCATCAAGATGATGGAAGCGTTCGGTCAGACAGAGACGGCACCCACCATCATCACCTTTCCCTGGATGAAGCCCAAGCCCGGATCGATGGGTGTGCCCAATCCACTCTACAAGATGGATCTGCTGACCCACGACGGCCGTTCAGCCGAAGATGGCGAGCAGGGGGAGATCGTCTTCTACACTGACGAAAAAAAACGACCGCTGGCTCTGTTCATGGGATATTACAGGGATGAAGCACTCACCCGGCAGGTCTATGCCGACAACCTCTATCATACCGGTGACATGGCCTGGCGTGATGAGGAGGGTTACTACTGGTTTGTGGGACGTACCGATGATGTGATCAAGAGCTCCGGCTATCGTATCGGCCCGTTCGAGGTGGAGAGCGCCGTGATGACGCATCCCGCCGTGATTGAATGTGCCATCACCGGTGTGCCCGATGAGATACGCGGACAGGTGATCAAGGCCACCATCGTCCTGGCAGAGGAGTACAGGACGAAAGCCGGTGATATACTGGCGAAAGAGATACAGCAGCATGTGAAGAATGTGACGGCCCCCTATAAATATCCGCGCATCATTGAGTTTGTGAGCGAACTGCCGAAAACCATCAGCGGTAAAATCCGCCGTGTGGAGATTCGTGAAAAAAGTAAATAGTTGTAAGCGGTAAGCGGTAAGTCGTAAGCTTTGGAAGTGGAAGGTTGAATAGGGCAGCGGTTTGGAGTTTAGCTTTTAGTCTTCGGCTAAGCTATAAGCGGTGAGCTATAAGCGGTAAGCGGTAAGTCGTAAGCTTTGGAAGTGGATGGTTGACAAGGGCAGCGGTTTGGGGTTTTGCTTTTAGTCTTCGGCTGTAACCTTTAAGCGATGAGCGGTAGACTATAAGCGGTGAGCGACTGGAAAATCAGAAGTAAAAAAACCAAAAACAGAACAGTGACATTGAACAGAACAGGATTTAACCTGTTTAACTCTTTATGGAAATTATCTGAACAAAAAAATAACAATAATGAAAAAAGCATTTGTTTTCCCCGGCCAGGGGGCACAGTTTGTGGGCATGGGCAAAGAATTATACGAAACATCTCCTTTAGCGAAAGAGCTTTTTGAGAAAGCAAACGAGATACTGGGTTTCCCGATTACAGACCTTATGTTCAACGGTACGGACGAAGATCTCCGTCAGACAAAGGTTACACAACCGGCCATCTTCCTGCATTCAGTGATTCTGGCAAAAACGCTTGGCGAAGAATTCAAACCCGATATGACCGCCGGCCATTCTCTGGGAGAGTTCTCTGCACTGGTAGCCGCCGGAGCCCTGACGTTTGAAGACGGGCTGAAGCTGGTTTACAAGCGTGCACTGGCAATGCAGAAAGCATGTGAAGCAAACCCCTCTACCATGGCAGCCATACTTGGACTGCCGGATGAGAAAGTGGAAGAGATCTGTGCAACCATCGATGATGTGGTAGTGCCGGCCAACTACAACTGTCCGGGGCAGATAGTGATCTCAGGGAGTACCAGCGGAGTAGAGAAAGCATGTGAACTAATGAAAGAGGCAGGGGCTAAACGTGCGTTGCCACTCAAGGTGGGTGGTGCTTTTCACTCCCCTCTCATGGAACCGGCAAGGGTAGAGCTGATGGCAGCGATTGAGGCTACAGAGGTGTCAGCTCCTCACTGTCCCGTTTATCAGAACGTCTCCACCGTGGGTGAGACCGACCCGGGCACCATCAAGAAAAATCTGATTGCACAGCTTACCTCCCCGGTGAAGTGGACCCATTCGGTTGAGAACATGATTGCCGATGGAGCCACCGAATTTGTAGAACTGGGGCCAGGAAGTGTACTACAGGGGCTCGTGACAAAGATAAACAGAGGGATGACGGTTTCAGGAAAACAGTAATCGTCACATCGTATAGTAATCGTTTCATCCTAAAATCCTTATGTAATTAAGTTTTCTTATTGAAATATAGTTGTTAAAATCAAAATAAGGAAATACATTTGAACTAGTGCAATCGGTGAGAGCTGAGAAAAAGCTTGCTTTTAGTATGCTTAGCTGAACAGAAGACCATCTTAAGTGAAATTAATAATTTTAATCATATGAAAAAATTTACATTTATTCTCACGCTTTTCGCAACTATAGTCCTCACTGCATTCTCGCAGGAAGGTCAGTTTTTCAAAGCTCCGGACTTTGATCAGATCAGGAGAGATGTAAAAGAACCTGCTTCCTCCTACTACTATCCCAAACTGATGGAGAAATACCTCAACGGTGAGGCTGTTATGACACCGGAAGAAGGAAGACATTTATACTTTGGTTATGTATATCAGGAAGGATATATCCCAACCGATACATCCACCTACAATAACCTCCTGGCAGAGGTATTGGCAAAAAAGTCATTTTCGGCGGAGGATTACATTAATATCCTGAAGTATTCCGATGCACTGTTGCAGGAGGATCCTTTCAATCTCCGCGCACTGAATTCGAAATTACTTGTGTTTGCACAACAGGACAACACGGAAGCGTACAAAAAGACGGCCCGCAAAAGACGAATTGTTCAGGATGCCATTGTGGGTACAGGCGACGGAATGACGGAGAAGACACCCTACTATGTGATCAAAGTATCACATGAATATGATATTCTCCCTTTCATGGGATTCTCCTTCGGTGGAGAAGACAAGATACTCAAAGGGAATAAGGTCAACTATCTCTCTCTGGGAAAAAACCGCTTTGGTGTAGAGCGGGTTTACTTCAATATCAATCCCGTGATCGAACATGTCACCCTGCGTGGCGGAGGGAAGATGTAAAAAGTTCGTTCATTAAGATACAGGGGGTCACTTTTTGGTGATCCCTTTTTTTTGTCATAATATTATTCTTGAAATCTATCACCTGTATGGTCGGTTTGTCCACAAATAACACACGTAAATCCCATTCCCGGAGAATCGTTTTATAAGTCATTTAACTGTATCTCAATTTACCTGCAATAAACCCTTTACATCTTCGATTCTGCACGATGCATATTCAAAGCATAGTGAAAAGTGTTATGAAATTAATATGGCTTTACACTAATTTAATTTAGCTTTGTTCCCGATTGATTACGAAATGCAACGTAAAACTTCTGCAACTTTTATTCATTTTGTTTTCACATCTTAGCGTTGGCGTTCTTACTGGATAGCAACCAAATAGGGTACAACAGATATGAAATTGAAACAACAAGAATTCGCCAATAATGCAATGAGCATTTTGTAACAGGACAACAATGTGATTGGTTTGGCTGTGGGTGGTTCATGGCTGACCAATGGGTTGGATGAGTTCTCTGATCTTGATCTGATTCTTGTAACCCGTAAAAAGATTTCAGATGACAAGCATCAATGGATTGAAGATCGCCACCTCTACCTCTCCACAGGTAGTTACATGATAGCAATAACAAACCACCATCTTTCCTGCCGGGAGTGATGGTGGTTTTATCTTCACTGCTTTGTGGCAGTTGCGGGTCATCAGTTCAATTCATCCGGCTGATCTCCCTGTCGCCGGCACCATTACCCTTGTATCGGTTCTTGGCTGTGTTGAACTTATAACGTACCGTTACCTCCAGTTCACGACTGTCCCATTCTGAATACTGAAAGATGTCGAGCCGGTCGTTGTAGGCGAAGATGCCCATTTTCCGACCGTGGAAGAGGTCATGTCCCTTGAGGGTGAGCGATAGACGGTCCTCGAAGAACGATTTGGTGATGCCGGCATCTACAACGAACTGGTTCCTGGTGGTACGGAAATTCTGATGGAACCCTTTTCCCTGGAAGCGGGAATCCAGGGTTACCAGAAAGCCTTTGGGCAGCGACAAGGAGTTGTTGAACGATGCGATGGGCATGGGTCGGTTCATCTGTGCCAGCTCTCCCCGTATCTCCATCTCCAGCCGCTGTGCGGTTAACCCAACGCTTGCCTGGGGACTCCATATCCCGAATTTGGGTGATGCCGTTAAAAAGGCAGAGAGGCTGGGTATCTTCCTGATGTTGATATTTGACAACAGGGTGACCGCCGGGTTCTCCTCCATCTGTGCGGCCCACTGGATGATGGCATTCTTGTGCTGCTGGTAAGACACCGCCAGTTGCAGGAAACGCCATGAACTCATCAACGAGATATCATGCAGGGTAGTTGGCTTCAGGAAAGGGTTGCCGGTCTGCATGGTGAAGCGGTTGGCGTAGAAGACATTGCT
>JADMKJ010000218.1:4384-10141 GCA_015478855.1 Proteiniphilum sp. | reverse complement strand
GATGGAGATCATCGGGCAGACCATCGATGATGCGGCGGGTGAGGCGTTCGACAAGTGTGCCAAGGTGATGGGACTGGGTTATCCCGGCGGACCGGTGGTGGACCGCCTGGCAAAGCTGGGTGATCCGGAGCGGTTCACATTCAGCAAACCGCGTATCGAGGGCTATGACTACAGCTTCAGCGGACTGAAGACCTCGTTCCTCTATTTCCTCCGCGATGAGCTGAAAGAGGATGCCGGTTTCATTGAGAAGAACAGGAACGATCTCTGTGCATCGCTGCAGAAGACCATCGTCGATATCCTGATGAACAAGCTCTATCATGCATCCAAAGATCTGATAATAAAAGAGGTGGCTGTCGCCGGCGGTGTCTCGGCCAACTCCGGATTGCGGAGTGCATTCGAGGATTACAGCCGCAGGTATGGATGGAAGATTCATATTCCCAAATTTGCCTATACCACCGACAATGCGGCAATGGTAGCCATCACAGGATATCATAAATTTCTGGTCGGTGAGTTTTGCGGTCCCGACGTGGTGCCTTATGCCAGAGTTTCCATTTAATTCTTAATTGATAATTCTTAATTGATTCATATATGTCAGCACAAGAAAATACCACGATTGAGGAGAACAAAAAAAGCCTCAATTTTATTGAAGTAACCGTAGAGAAAGACCTGGAAGAGGGGAAAAACGACGGGCGCATACAGACCCGTTTTCCGCCGGAACCAAATGGTTACCTTCATATCGGACATGCCAAAGCAATCTGCATTGATTTCGGCATTGCCCAGAAATATGGCGGTATCTGTAACCTGCGTTTTGATGATACCAACCCCGTGAAAGAGGATGTGGAGTATGTCGATTCCATCATGGAGGATATCCAATGGCTCGGTTTTCACTGGGAGAACGTCTACTACGCTTCCGACTATTTCAAGCAACTGTGGGATTTTGCCGTGCAGCTGATCAAAGAGGGAAAAGCTTATGTCGATGAGCAGTCGGCTGATGAGATCGCCAGACAAAAAGGAACTCCCACACAGCCCGGAACTGAGAGTCCCTATCGCAACCGGCCCATTGAGGAGTCGCTGGAGTTGTTTGAGAAGATGAACAGTGGCGAGATACCCGAAGGGAAGATGGTGCTGCGTGCTAAAATAGACATGGCATCCTCCAACATGCATCTCCGTGATCCGCTGATTTATCGTGTGATCCATATACCGCACCACCGCACCGGCACAACATGGAAGGCTTATCCGATGTATGACTTCGCCCATGGCCAGTCGGATTACTTCGAGGGAGTGACGCACTCGCTCTGCACGCTTGAGTTCGTCGTACACCGTCCGCTCTACGACTGGTTTATCGACCAGCTGGCGGAGAGCGATTACCGTCCCCGCCAGTACGAGTTCAACCGTCTCAACCTCACTTACACGGTGATGAGCAAGCGCAAGCTGCTGCAGCTGGTGCAGGAGAAGCTCGTCTCCGGATGGGATGATCCGCGTATGCCCACCATCACCGGCATGCGTCGCAGGGGCTACACCCCCGAAGCAGTACGCAGCTTCATCGATAAGATCGGCTACACGAAGTATGACGGCATCAATGATGTATCTCTTCTCGAGCATGCCGTACGGGAGGATCTCAACAAGCGTGCGATGCGTGTCTCCGGAGTGCTTGACCCGGTGAAGCTGGTGCTCACCAACTATCCGGAGGATCAGGTAGAGGAGATGGAGGCTGTCAACAACCCCGAGGATCAGACGATGGGATCGCGACAGGTGAAGTTCTCACGTGAACTATGGATTGAACGCGATGATTTTATGGAGGAGGCGCCAAAGAAATATTTCCGTCTCACACCCGGTAACGAGGTGCGCCTGAAGAACGCTTATATCGTGAAGTGCACCGGCTGTAAGAAGGATGAGGATGGGAACGTGACAGAGGTCTATGCCGAGTATGATCCGATGACTAAAAGCGGGATGCCCGAATCGAACCGAAAGGTGAAGGGAACCATCCACTGGGTCTCGCTGCCTCACAGCGTGGATGCTGAAGTGAGGCTCTATGACCGCCTCTTCATGGTGGAGGATCCGGCAGGGGAGAAGGAGAAAGACTTCAGGGAGCTGATGAACCCCGAATCGCTCATTGTGAGAAAGGGATGTAAGGTAGAAGCGTATCTGAGAGAGGCTAAACCTCTCGACAGCTTCCAGTTTCAGCGTATCGGCTATTTTAATGTAGATGCCGACACTACCGGGGGGACACTTGTTTTTAACCGTACGGTTGCCCTCAGGGACTCCTGGAAGAAACAGAACAATCAGTGAAATAAGCCGGCTGTCATCTGTGAACAGCAGAGCCAAAGCGGTTAAAATGCCCTTTTATAATGCATAGAGACATGGACGATAATGAATTAGACATCACCACGCTGGTTGAGAAGTACGAACAGATACGCACAAAGGGCAGGACGATCTACTTTGATGCCGATGAGTTTGCCCTGCTGGCTGAGTACTACAACGCTGAAGGTGATAATGATGAGGCAGAGCAGCTTGTTATGGAGGGGTTGAAGATGCATCCCGGCAGTCCTGAGCTGATGCTGTTGAAAGTAAAGACACTCGTTTTCTCGGAATCGTATAACGAGGCACTCGAATATATGAAGCTGGTACCGGATGACGGTGGTGTGGAGCTGCCGCTGTTGACGATTGAAGTTTACCTTCATCTAGGCAGGTTTGATGATGCGGACAGTCTGATCAATAACACACTGGAGCGGGAGCTACAGATGGATGATCTTTATTATTTCATCACCGAGGTGGGGTATCTGCTTAACGATGTGGATAAATTCGATCGTGCTATCTCCTTTCTCGAGCAGAGCATGAAGATCGATGAGTCTAATGCTGATGCAATCGTCGATCTGGCTTATGCCTATGAAATGAAAGGTAATATGGTGAAAGCCATTGAATTCAATAATCTTTTGCTCGATATTGATCCCTATTCCTACGATGGATGGGTGAACATCGGCAAGCTTTATTCAATGAATGAGCAATACGACAAGGCGATCGATGCATTCGATTTTGCGCTGACCATCAAAGAAGATGATGTGCCGGTGCTGAAGATGAAAGCGCTCTCACTCTATCTGAACGACAACACCTCCGAGGCGATCTCCATATTCGAAAAGTGTCTGCAGAAATCGCCCGACGATGAGACACTCTACGATTCACTGCTCGAGGCCTACGAGGCAATGGAGCAGTATGATGAGATGATGAAGCTGATCGATAAGAAAGAGGTGTTGTTTGGTAGCGAGGGTATACTGGCTAAACGTGCATTTGTGCATATCAACAAGGAAGAATTTGAGCAAGCAAGAGAGCTTTTCTCGATGATTCCCGATGCGGAAAAAGAGACACTCGATTATTATCTGCTCGAGGGTGAGCTGGCATTCTTCGAAGATGATTTCATACAGGCTGAGGTCTCTTACATGAAAGCAGCACTTATATCGGAGGGGAACGAAGATATCCTGGACCGGCTGGCGAACATCAGTGTGGCGCAGGAGAAGTTTGAGCAGGCTGCCGGATACCTGGAAGAGCTGCTGGAGATCGCGCCCGATTTCCCGACAGCCAAATCGAGACTGGCATTCATCCGCTTTGAGATAGGCTCAAGGGAGCCTTTCGATAAGATCATGAGTCAGTTCACTGATGACGAGCTACGTGCACTCCTCAACCTGTTAACGGGTAATGAAGATTCCGATTTCTCCGGTTTCAGCAGGGAGAAGATCCTTGTTCGTCTGAATGAAGCACGGGAGAACAGGGTGCTGTTCAAGAATATCAAGTACTGAATTGAACCGTTTAATAGGATGATTCATAGATACAACCGGTGTTGCATGTGGGGCCTTTTTTTATCAGTCAACTATTTTTAAGCTATTCAATGCATGGGAGATAATAATTTAGTTCGTATCAATAAGTATTTCAGTGAAATTGGATATTGTTCACGAAGGGAAGCCGACAAGCTCATTGAACAGAAACGGGTGACAATCAATGGGGTAGTGGCGGAGATGGGAAGCAAGGTATCTCCTGCCGACGAGATTCGTTTAAACGGGAAGCTGATCGCCGGAAAAGAAAATAAACATGTTTACATCACATTCAATAAACCACGTGGAATAGTTTGTACCACAGACACCCGCAGAGAGAGAAATAATATTGTTGATTATATCAATCATCCCGAACGTATCTTCCCAATCGGCAGGCTCGACAAAGATAGTCAGGGGCTGATCCTGTTAACGAGCGATGGGGATATTGTAAATAAAATACTTCGTGCCGGTAACAACCATGAAAAAGAATACTTTGTTACGGTGAAGCAGCCAATCACAAAATCATTCATTTACAAGATGAGCAATGGGGTTCCTATCCTGGGCACCGTGACAAAGAAATGTTTTGTGGAACAGATTGATAAGTTTACTTTTCGGATCATCCTTACCCAGGGCCTCAACAGACAAATAAGACGTATGTGTGAATATCTGGGTAATGAGGTCCTGCAATTGGAACGCTATCGCATCATGAACATTCACCTGGATATCCCCGTCGGGAAGTGGCGAAATCTTACAAAGAAGGAACTGAACGAGATTTTCAAACTTGTAAGTGAATCGTCAAAAACAATCTGACAGAGCGGTGAAGATCCTCATCATGCGGGAAGGATTAACTGCATTAATGAGATTAACAACTGGTTAATGAAAAATAATTTTATCCTACAGCGCTTCTCTTACCGATGCTGAGAGTGGGGTAGTGGGTCTGCCGATTAAAGTGGACAACTGATGGGAATCATCGAACAGATCATCCTTAGATGCAGAAACATCCCAGCTGGCAATGGCTGTAGCATAGGGCCCCGGAACACCCAAACTCTCGAGGGTTTTGGCGTAATCAGGCTCCGATAAATTGCGATAAGGGATATTTTTCCCCGTTTGCCTTGAAATCTCAGCAGCCAGATCATTCAGGGTATAATGTTCGTCACCGGCCAACTCATAGGTTTTGCCATTATGTCGCTCATCTGTGATTACCACAACAGCTGCTTCGGCATAATCGGCACGTGAAGCCGATGAAATTTTCCCGTTTGCCGCACTACCTATAAAAGCACCTCCTGCGACAGCCCCTTTTATGGAGCCGGTATAATTTTCGGTGTACCAGCCATTACGCAGGATTGTATATCCGATACCGGATTTCCTGATTGCCTCCTCTGTCGCAGCATGTTCTGCCGCGAGACTCAGTGAGGAAGAATCAGCATGCAATAGGCTTGTGTAGATGATCCATTGTACACCGGCTTTTCCGGCGGCATTAATCACATTGAGATGCTGAGTGGCACGCTGTCCTATTTCATTGCCTGAAATTAGGAGGAGCCGGTCAATTCCCGTGAGTGCCTCTTCCAATCCTTCCGGTTTGTTGTAATCAAAAGCACGCACCTCAATTCCCATATGTGCTGCTTTACCGGGTGTGCGAACGAGCGCTACCATGTTCGCATGGGGAACCCGTTTTTTTAATTCCTCCATCACCAGGGATCCTAAGTGGCCGGTGGCTCCTGTAAGTGCTATCTTCATAGGGTTCGTTTGTTGAATATTTATTGAATCCTTTAAAGCTGTGAAAACTTTCTTTGGGTCAGCTTCCTTCATAAAACAGATTAAATAATGGAAATGTTTTATCAGGTACGCTCTTTTGGGGAAATTGCAGATGTGCTCTTCTATCCACTCTATCATCTGCGTGATAAACTCCTGGTAGCTTCTGTTTTTGTGATGGGTGTGCCACCAGCTCCAGGAT
>JADMKJ010000218.1:0-4284 GCA_015478855.1 Proteiniphilum sp. | reverse complement strand
TTTAATCCATGCTTTTCAGGTATTTATAAAGATCGTTGTCGGTAGAAAGGATGACCGTGGTGGTGGAATCGATTGTATTCCGAAACGTTTCCATACTTTTCATAAAGCTGTAGAGCTCTATTGATTTGCTGGATTTGTTGTAGGCGCCGGCATAGATGCGGGCAGCCTCAGCATCCGCTTTTCCCTCAATTGTTTCTGCTTCTTTGTATGCTTCCGATTGTATCTGGTTCAATTCACGTTCTTTCTCACCGTTAATCCTTGAAGCTTCTCCTTCACCTTCTGATCTGAATTTATCGGCAATACGGATTCGTTCGCTCTTCATGCGGTCGTAAACCCGTTCCCTGACATCCTCAACGTAATTGATCCGTTTAAATCGAAAATCAACGATCTCGATGCCAAGGTCTTTTGTCTCTTCATTCGCTTTTTCCTTAATAATATTCTGAATTCTGCTTCTGCCCACCCCAATCCAGGTAAGTGAATCTTCAATTATCTCACTTATATTTGCGGTTGTGTCGACCTCCCGGTTGGAGTTCCTTACAACTTCCTCCAGAGTGTGACTGGCTACCTGGTCGCGCGTTTCACCATCGATAATATCATTGAGCCTGCTTTGTGCACCCCGCTCGTTGGTAAGGCGTTTATAAAACTGCAGCGGGTCGGTAATACGCCATCGTGCATAGCTGTCGACAAAGATGAATTTTTTCTCTTTTGTCGGAATTTGGTTGGGATCACCGTCCCACTCCATATACCGTTTCTCAAAAAAGTTCGCTTTCTGCACAAAAGGAGTTTTGATATGCAACCCCGGCTCGGTCACGGCTACACCGATTGGTCTGCCGAACTGCGTGATCACAACCTGTTGCGTTTCATTTACAACGTAAATACTCTGAGATAAAACTATAATGCCTGCAATAACAATTGCTGCAATAAGTATGATTCTATTATTTTTATTCATTGTTGTTCTTTTGGTAAGATGATGTTGAGTTGTTTAATTCATTTCCTTTTTGAGCAGAGGAATCATGTTGTTGCCATTTTCTGAAGTGATGATTTTGTCCCCGAGTTTGGGCAGAATCTCCTGTAGTGTTTCAAGATAGATTCTTCTTTTGGTTACTTCGGGTGCTCTGATGTATTCGTCGTAAAGGGCGTTGAATCTTGCCACCTCTCCCTCTGCATTGTTGACACGCATGGTTGCATATCCTTCAGCTTTTTGGATGGTTTCCTGTGCCTGCCCCCTGGCCCTGGGAATCACCTTATTGTATTCTGATTTGGCCTCATTTATCAAGGTCTCTCTCTCCTGCTGGGCCTGGTTGACGGCATTAAAAGCCTGTTTTACCGACTCCGGGGGATTGATGTCCTGAAGGACTACCTGTGCTATTTCAATTCCAAGGGAATACTCCCTGGCCAGCTCCTGTAACAGTACCTTTACTTCACTCGCAATCTCAGCTCGTCCTACGGTCAGTACCTCGTTAACAGTACGGTCGCCGACAATCTGCCGTGTGACAGCTTCGGAAAGATCACGCAGAGTATTGTCAGGTTCACGTACCTTGAACAGATAATTGTAGGGATCGTTCACGCGGTATTGTACCACCCACTGCACATTGGCGAGGTTCAAATCACCCGTCAGCATGATGGCTTCATCTTCTGTAACGGTACCTGTCCGACTGTATTGGGTGCTGATATTGGCCTCCTCTGTTCGAAAACCAAATTCCTGTTTTTTCTGCCTCTCGACTGGCACCTTGTAAACCTTTTCGACAAAGGGTATTTTCATTTTCAACCCGGGTGCAACTGTCCGCACATGTTTCCCGAAACGTGTCACCACACCCTCCTCTTCGGTACCTATCTGGAAGAAAGAACCAAATCCAACAACTAATACCACAATTACACTGACGATTGTCTTGTAATGTCTTTTAATATATTGTTGTATCTCATCTACACTGAATTCCTGATTATTCATGCACTGTTTTATTTAATTTTTAATAATCGGTTAAAGTACAACAAAATATTAGGGATTGCAATGAATCTATGTTTTTTTCAACTTCTTCTCCTCTACCTTGTAACAAGAGGTGCAGTTGAACACCTCCATGAACTTGTGTAAAACAGTGATCAAACATTTCCCTTTATAAAACGTTATCAATATTCTGCCGCATCATAGCGCCTGACATTCAAATACTCAATCGACAAATAATATCACTATGCGAAAAGCACCATCTATTTTACTCATCTTTTGTCTGTTTGTCTGTACGTTTTGTTCACAGGGAGAAAGCAAACAACCCCGTATTGCATGGGATACCTGGGGCGTACCACATATTACGGCAGACAATCCCGAAGATCTGTTTTACGCACAGGGATGGGCGCAAATGCACAATCATGCCAACCTGATACTGAGACTATATGGCAGTTCGCGAGGGAAAGGGGCTGAATACTGGGGCAAGGAAAAGTTGCAGGATGATTTTCTGATTCATACCCTGGGTTTTGAAGAACTGGCGGAGAGCTGGGAGACACAACAAGATCGGGAGGTTAGTACCATTTACACCTCTTTTGTTGAAGGGATGAACGCTTATGCGAAAGCGCATCCTGAAACCATCGATAAAGAAAACGAAGTGGTGTTGCCCATTACCACCAGAGATGTAAACATGCACAGCATGTTCGTGGTTTTCACCCGGTTTATCGCCAGTGGTGATTTAGGACTATCGCAACGGTGGGGATCGATGGGCTCCAATGCGATTGCAGTAGGCCCCGTCCGTTCGGCCTCCGGAAACACGATGCTGGTGCAGAACCCACATCTGCCCTGGTTTAATGAGTTCCGGTTTTTCGAATCTCACTTAACGCTCAAAGGCAAGGATATGTACGGTGCCACGCTGGTTGGGTTACCGGGTATCTCCATCGGTTTTAACAAACATCTGGGGTGGACACACACGAACAACACCATCGACAATTCCGATATCTACGAGATTGAAATGGAAGAGGGTGGCTATCTGCTGGACGGTAAACAGCACGATTTCGATATAACAACAAAAACATTGCAGATTAAACAGGAGAATGGATCGTTGATTCCGACGGAAATATCGGTACTGAAAACCATCCATGGGCCTGTTGTGAACAAAACAAACGACAAAGTCCTGGCATTGAGGATGGTGGGGTTAGACAAGCCAAATATGCTGTTGCAGTGGTGGCGGATGGCTAACAGCACCAGTTTTGATGAGTTTGAAGCAGCACTGAAAATGGCACAGATTGGGTTTTGGAATGTTATTTACGCCGATAAAGCAGGCAACATTTTCTATTTGTTCAACGGACTTGTGCCTGTAAGAAACGAGGGTGACTGGGGATATTGGAGCTCAATTGTCCCGGGTGCTGAATCGGGCAATATCTGGACCGATGTACATCCCTACGACGATCTGCCACGACTGAAGAATCCCGAAACAGGGTGGGTTCAGAATGCCAATGATCCGCCCTGGACAAGCACTATCCCCATGGCATTAGATCCGGATGATTACCCGCCCTATATGGCACCCACGCGGATGTCATTCAGGCCACAGCGTGCAGCGCGGATGATGCTGGAAGACAGCTGCATCACTTTCGAAGAGCTTATTGACTACAAGCATTCAACGAGGCTGGAAGCTGCTGATCGCTTGTTGGATGATCTTTTTGAGGCCATCGAGCAATCCAGCTCTCAAAAAGCGAAAGAAGCCAAAGTAGTTCTCGAGGAATGGGATCGGGAATCAAATGCCGATAGCAGGGGAACCTTGTTGTTTTTTTTATGGGCTTCACGCTTTAAACTGAATGATGATTCCAATTATGAGGTTAAATGGGATATGGAAACCCCTCATATCACGCCCCGCGGTCTGGCCGATCCTGCAAGGGCGATAGCGCTGTTGGAAGCTGCGGTCGATGAGATGAAATCAGAATTCGGCGCGCTCGATGTTCCCTGGGGCGATTTTTACCGGTTACGACATAACAATATAGATCTACCCGCCAATGGTGCTCCCGAATCACTTGGTGTGTTCAGGGTGGCAAATTCATACGATAGAGGTGACAAGCAGATGTATGTCGGTAGCGGTGATTCGTGGGTGGGTGTTATAGCGTTCGGAGACGAGGTGAAAGCGAAGGTACTGCTGAGTTATGGTAATTCCACCCAGAAAGATTCTCCTCATAACGGCGACCAGCTGGAGTTGTTTTCTCGGAAAGAGCTGCGCGATGCCTGGTTCACACCTGAACAGGTGAAAGCCAATACAAAAAAGCTTGAGGTTCTAACCAGAAAAATGGATTCAAAGAGGTGAGTGAGTCAGGAAC
>JADMKJ010000217.1 GCA_015478855.1 Proteiniphilum sp. | reverse complement strand
ATGCTCTGCATCCAACCCGTACAGGCGGCGGAAGTGAAGGCGGACAGCGGCCTGTTGTTTAACCTCGACATGCAAAACAGTACCGTGAGACAGGTGCTCTCTGCCATCGAGAAGCAAAGTGATTACACTTTCTTCTATTATGACAACGCGGTGGACGTGAACCGTAGGGTGACCGTAAAGGCGACAGACCTGTCGATTGAACAGTTGCTGGACGAACTGTTCGAGGGAACAAACAGCCAGTACACCATCAAAGAGAAGCAGATATACATCAGGCGGGTGAATGACACCCGGGTTAATGCAGCACCACAGACGCCGCAACAGAAGAGAAGGATCACCGGCGTGGTACTGGATCAGGAAGGTGAGACCATCATCGGGGCGAACATCGTGGAGAGTGGTACCACCAACGGTACCGTGACCGACCTGGACGGCTCCTTCTCATTGAATGTGAGCAATGATGCCGTGATACAGATATCCTATATCGGGTACCTGGCACAGGAGATCCCTGTAGACGGGAAGACGAAAATGGACATCGTGCTGGTGGAAGATTCAAAGACCCTGGACGATCTCGTCGTGGTGGGATATGGCGTCCTGAAAAAACGTAATGTGGTGGGTGCGGTAGAAACCCTTTCGGGTGATGCCATCGAAAACAGGCCTAACCCCAATATCACCCGGTCGCTGCAGGGACAGATACCCGGGCTGAACATCGTTCAGGTCGACGGTAAACCGGGCCATGAAGGACGAGTAAGCATTCGCGGACAAAGTACAAACTTCAAAGCGCGTAAGGAAGGTGGCGGTGAACACAGCAACACGCTGGGACAAGGTGGTAGTGCACTGGTGCTGATAGATGGTGCCGAGGGTGACCTGTCGAGTGTCAACCCCGATGATATTGCCAATATCTCGGTGTTGAAAGACGCATCGTCCGCGGCAGTATATGGCGCTCGTGGTGCCTTCGGTGTGATACTGATCACCACCAAGGACCCGCAAAAAGGAAAAGTGCGTGTGAATTACAGTGGTTCTGTCTCGGCACAGACACGTACGGTACGATGGGAAGATCATGTCGTCAGTGACCCGGTAGAGTGGGTGGAAGGTTTCCGCCAGTCCTACCTGAACTCTTCTCCCACAGCCACCGTGCCGGCACTCATGAACAACTACTTCCCCTATTCTGATGGGTGGTTCGAAGAACTGAAACGTCGCCAGGCCGACCCCACAATGGATAATTACGATATCGATGCCAATGGCAACTACATCTATTACGGGAACACCAACTGGCTCGCTGAGTTCTACAAGAAAAGAAACTTCTCCAATGCCCACTCGGTGACGGTGCAGGGTGGAGAGGAGAACATCAACTACTACGTCTCGGGACGATACTACGGGCAGGATGGTATCTACAAGGTGGGTGATGAAGACTTCAACAAGTATAACATGCGGGCGAAAGGCTCGATCAAGATACGTCCCTGGATGACCCTCGAGAACAACACGAGCTTCGTGAAGGATTTCAACAAGCAGCCGATGGTTCACTACGGACAGAATGTTGTGGGCAGGCAGTTGAGCTATTTTGCTTTCCCTGTTGCGAACTTAAAAAACCCTGACGGTTCATGGACTCAAACAGCCGCCAGGTCAGGTTATGCAGCTTTCGCCGATGGAACATCATGGCAGGAGGACAATAACCTCGAGGTGGCCAACACCACCATATTGAGAATGGAGCTCGTTCCGGAGATATTTACCGTCACGGCCGATTTCACCTATAAGGCGATTCGCGCACAACGACGCAGGATGGAGAACCAGTATACCTATTACACCGGTGTGGCAGCCTCGGGCCAGGACAATGTGGATTCCTCGCTCGAAGATTGGCGTTACGACACCAACTACATGTCATCGAACCTGGTAGGTACCTATACGCCCAAACTGACGGACAAGCATGATCTCAACATCGTGGCAGGAGGGAACATCGAAGACAGAGACTACAAAAATCAGAAAACCTACAGAAGAGGTAATCTATACCCAACCATTCCTTCATTCACACTGATGGACGGTGAGTATCTTACTGCTACCTCCGGTGGTAACACCTGGGGACTGATGGGCGTCTTCACCCGTGTAAACTACGCGTACGACGAACGTTACCTGGCTGAGTTAAGCACACGCTACGATGGGTCATCGAAATTTCCCGGTGACTCACAGTGGGGTTTCTTCCCCTCGGCTTCACTCGGATGGAGACTATCGGAGGAACCATGGTTCAAGGGTTCAACAGAAAACTGGATGGACAACCTGAAATTCAGAGCCAGTATCGGTTCACTGGGTAATGCGAACATCTCGCCATACCAGTACCTCGAAACAATGTCGATAAGCAAGTCATCCGTGCTGATCAACGGCACAAATTCTCCCTATACAGGTGCTCCTTCACTCATCCCCGATGATATCACCTGGGAGAAGGTGGTGACATACAATCTCGGCCTTGACATGGAATTCCTGAACAGCCGTCTGAACGTAGTGGCTGACATCTACAGACGCAATACTGACGACCTCTATACCGTGGGGCCCAACCTGCCGCACGTGCTGGGAAGTGCCTCACCCAGGGGTAACTACGCCAGCATGAAGACCGACGGATGGGAGTTGAGCGTGAACTGGAGAGATTCATTCATCCTGGGAGATAAACCATTCAATTATTCTGTGAGGGGTATGGTATGGGATAGCAGGAGCTGGGTTACCGATTACTTCAACGAGACGGGAGACCTGACCACCTATTACAAGGGAATGGAAATTGGCGAGATCTGGGGCTTCAGGACCGCAGGCCTTTATGCCAGCAATGCTGAAGCGAAGAACGGTCCGGATTACAACTTCTTCAAAAATGGGGAAGAGTTTGAAGCTTTTGCCGGTGACCTTCGTTTTGTAGATATTGACGGTGACGGCATCATGACTAAAGGTAACAGGACTCTCGATGATCATGGTGATATGGACATCATCGGCAATGCATCACCCCGTTACCATTTCAGCCTGAACCTCTCCGGCAACTGGAATAACATCGGATTATCGATGCTCTTCCAGGGTGTGGGCAAGAGAGACTGGTATCCATGGACCGAGAGCGGTTTCTTCTGGGGACAGCATAACCGTGCCTACAACTTCCTGATGAAATCACAAACAGGTGATCACATCGTGAACGTGGACAAAACGGAAGAAAACTGGGTGGTAACCAACATGGATAAAGATCCATACTGGTCACGCCGTGTTTCACTCGCCGCTAACAGGAACGATGGTCCCCTGACATGGGAAAATACCCACTACCTGCAGAATGCAGCGTATGTCCGCCTGAAAAATGTGACGGTTGATTATAACTTCAACAGGACCTTAACCAGCAAGATAGGCCTTGAAGCACTGAAAGTATATTTGTCCGGCGAAAACCTGTTCACCTTCTCTCCATTATTCAAGCGTACCGACATGTTCGATCCCGAGGTGATTGAATCGGGTGACTCCGACTTCGCAGCATCTACCTCCGGTGGACTGAATGGAACGGGTCAGGGATACTCCTACCCGATGCTGAAGAATGTAACTTTCGGCATTAATCTTACATTTTGATGAATGGTTTAAATTGATTAGACATGAAAAAAATTATATACGCAACAATACTCTTTATTGCCACGCTGCTGATCGTCACCTCATGTGAAGATTTCCTGGACAGGGACACCTATGACTCAGTAAATGCAGGCACCTTCTTCCAGAAAGAGTCCGACCTGGAGTTATACACGAACGGATTCCTGCAGAGAATGATCCCGTCGGCCAACACGATAGGATACAATACGAATGATATCAACGCTGACAACGTTGCAACACAGATACCTCACGACCTGCTTCGTCCCGACGGAAACGTTTCCCCGGGGAACCAGGGTGAGTGGGCCGAGGGCTCCTGGAGTAACCTGAGACAGATCAACTACTTCCTGGAGAACATGGTGGGCGCGAAAGACAATGTGAGTCCCGAAGTATACAACCACTACGAAGGCGTGGGACGCTTCTGGAGAGCATGGTTTTACTATGACAAGGTGCAGACATTCGGCGCTGTACCCTTCTATGACATGGTTGTTCAGTCTAGTGACCAGGAACAGTTGTACAAGGGACGCGATTCACGCGAGTTCGTCATGGACAAGATCATGGAGGATCTTAACTTCGCGGGGGAGAACTGCCTGCCGACAGATAAATACATCGCCGGGGGAACCGGTATAAGCAAATGGACCGTGCTGGCATTCAAAGCAAGGGTAGCCCTCTTCGAAGGTACCTATCGTAAATACCATGCCGTGGATCCATCCACAGGTGACCAGTGGACCGACCGTGAGGCAAGCATCAGGAAATTCCTAGAAGTTGCGGTCTCCGCCTCTGAGGAGATCATGAATAGCGGTCTCTTCTCGCTGGTCGACGGGGATAAGCAAACAGCCTATCGCAGCCTTTTCGTGAGTGCTGATCTCAAAACCAACGAGGTGATCTGGGGACGCCGGTTCAGTGCTGACTTGTCGGCATACCACAACCTGAGCGGTTACTATTATTCTGTAACCTACGGCAACAAGACATCGTTGACGAAACGGTTCATGAATACCTACCTGATGCTCGACGGTACTCCTTTCACCAAACAACCCGGTTACAAAACCACTGAGTTCGTGGATGAGTTCGATGGCAGGGATTATCGTATGAAACAGACGGTGATCAATCCCGACTACATGATGACCATCAACAATGTGGAGCAACTATATTCTCCCAGTTGGCTGAACACCCGCACCGGCTACCAACCCATCAAGTACAGCATCGACAACAGCAACGTGCTTACAAGCTCAACCAGCTGGAACTCTCTTCCCATCTTCCGTTTTGCGGAAGTACTGCTCAACTACGCCGAGGCAAAGGCTGAGCTGGGACAAATGGGAGCAAACGAGTGGAGCAAGTCGATCGCTCTATTGAGAAGCAGGGCAGGCGTCACCTCTATCGTTCCCACCTCTGCTGATCCCTACATGAAGGAATATTTCAACAACACCATCGACGATCCGTGGATACTCGAGATACGCAGAGAACGCGGAATTGAAATGTGCCTCGAGATGGGCCTCCGTTGGGAAGATCTTATGCGCTGGCACATGGGTGAACTGCTGAATAGTGATGAGAAACCCTGGACCGGCATCTATGTTCCCAACAGGAATGCAGCGTATGATTTCAACGGCGACGGTATCATCGACTTCAGGATTGGCAGCGTGGAAACGATCAACTCGATCCCGTTATCAAGCACAGGTGGTAATCAGACCTTCTCGCTCAATGGTGACAATAACCTGGTTTGGAACTACAATAGGACATGGAGCCAATACAAGTACCTGCGTCCTGTACCCACAGATGCCATTACAAGAAACCCGAACCTGTCACAGAATTACCTCTGGGAAGGGATGTAGATAATTGTGACAGCAATTAAATGTGATTTTTCAAACGAATGTACTTATGAACATAAAAAATAAATATTTTTTATTCCTACTGTTCCTGTTCCCGCTCATACTTGCTTGTGCGAAAGAGGATAACGGTATTGATCCACCCATCGATAACGATACCGATGAACTGGTGGTCAACAATACCCCTCTGGATCCTGCTACCACATTATACGGGCTCATTACTGACAGGCAGAATAACCCTGTACCCAACGTGGTGGTGACCGATGGATTCACCAACAGCAAGACCGACCAGAACGGTGTCTTCCAGCTGGTGCGCAACCGGAGAGCTAAGTTCGTCTATTACAGCACTCCGGCAGATTACAAGATTGCTGTTGACGACGATAACTACCCGAAATTCTATGAGAAACTGATTTCGAAGGATAAGTTGATCCGGCAGGATTTTAAACTGGAAAAACAACCGGTGGAGAATGAATTCACCCTGTTAAGCATCTCCGATCCTCAGTGCAGAACCATCGCCCACGTGAACAGGTACAGGCAGGAAACCATCGCTGATATCAAACGGACAGCTGCAACATATCAGAATGTCTATGCGATAACCCTGGGTGATCTCGTTGACGATGCACCTGAATTATGGGATGATATGAAGGCTTCAATGGCCAACCAATCTGTT
Organism: Proteiniphilum sp.; assembly: GCA_015478855.1. GTDB lineage: Bacteria > Bacteroidota > Bacteroidia > Bacteroidales > Dysgonomonadaceae > Proteiniphilum. The sequence continues at coordinate 4,134 of JADMKJ010000217.1, read as the reverse complement.
CCGTTCTTTCAAAACATCGGTAATCACGATCATCTTCAGACAGCAGAAAATGAGGAGAAGGCGGTGGAAGGATTCCAGGAGAGATTCGGACCCACCGACTACTCTTTCAACAGGGGAAACGTGCATGTGATCTCGATGGATAACGTAATCTACACCGGCAGACAACAATATACCGGTGGGTTCACCGACAGCCAGTGGAAATGGTTGCAGGAGGATTTGGCTCACGTACCGAAGGATAAGATGGTCATCCTCTGCACGCACATGCCCTTCAGATCGGGTGGTACAGCCGACCACAGGAACTACCGCACGGAAGTACTGAACCTGTTGTCCACCTACAACGAAGCCCACATCATGATCGGACACTCCCACTATCAGATCAATTACCTGCACAGGGTGAATGGTAAAACGGTGTACGAACATGTGCACGGAGCAGCATCCGGTGCCTGGTGGAATTCAACCTTATGTGCCGATGGCACACCGAATGGATATGGTGTATATGAGATCAAAGGCAACGCCATGAAGAACTGGTATTACAAGGGTACAGATCAGCCGGCTGATTTTCAAATGAGGGCATATGATGCCTCGAAAGAGTTCGGACCTGCCAACAAGTATACCTATGTCTTCGGGGCTCCCGCCAACCTCAACCTTGCAGGTGATGGCTGGATCGTGGTTAACATCTGGAACTCGGATGTGAACTGGGATGTAAGATTGTTCCAGGATGACGCTGAGGTAGATGAGATGTCGAGGGTTTCAAGCAGAGACTTCTGGGCACTCTATCATCACCTCGAAGAACTGGGGAAAGCGAAAGGGTCAGTCTTTGACAAGTCGTCAAATCATTTCTACATTGGCAAGCTGAACGGAAAAGCGTCGGAAGCCAACTTCAGGATTGAAGCCAAAGACCCGTTTGGAAATGTCTATACTACGAACGAATTGAAATGAGTAATAACCAAATGAACCATTTTTAATATTGAACACGATGAATGTACGTAACATTACAACAATAATAGCAGCTCTTCTCTCAACCGTCATGTTTTTCAGTTGTGAAGAGAACAGTGAAGAATTCCTGAAACGTAACCTCGAAGAGTTGCATTTCGAATATACTGAGTCGACACTGGAGTTCACGGTGCGCGCAACCGGCCAATGGAGCGTTGCAATACCGGCGGAATATTCATGGATAAAGGCCGATCCCGCTTCAGGTACCGGCAACCCGGATGAATACCAGAAAATAAGAATCACCTGTGAACGCAACGTGGGGGATGTAAGGGAAGGATCGATCTTCCTGAATGGATCGGGACAAAGTGATGTCGAGATCAGAATCTTTCAGAGAGATGGACTGTTCGAGTGGACCACCGTCCCCAATGGTGCCAGGATGGATATCGACGGCCTGTTGCAGCTCGAGAACGCCTCTACTGCCTATATCAGAATCCCCTACCTGAAAGCGACCGGGGAGGAGTCTTTCTCAATGAGTGCCAGCTTGTCAGGCAAAGGTGCCGAAGGGTTGTCGATCGATCAGTCGGAGGTAGCAATAGTGGACGAGGGTGACGGCTTTATCGCCATCCCCATCACCGGCACCCCTGCACGACAGGGTGTGGTGAACGTACAGGTAACACTGGATAACGAGGACCTCGGTACTGTTAGCGCCCTTGCAAGAGTGGGTAGCACCATTCTCACCAAATCATTTGATGAATTCAAATATGGTGGTGACTGCATTGGAAACAGGGCAGGGATAACCTCCATCAATGCAACGGCCGATATATCACTGAGCGACGAGACAAAGGAGTGCGCGATAGGTGACAACGGCGCAAATGGTTCCGGGGTGACCTCCACCATCAGGGGTAACAATGTTTCATTCTACGAGGAGATCAAGATGACCGGCTGGTTAGGACTCCGTAATTACATGCGTCCCGGCTACATCCAGCTGGGTGCGGCCAGTGCCACTGCCAAGGAATATGGTTCACTGCTCACGCCGGGACTGGATATACCTGACGGGGTGACGGTTGATATCCAGGTGACCTTCAGGGGTGCCACCTACAACGATCCCTCACCCGACAGGATCATGCTGGGCCTGTATCCCAAGGGAGTACAGGGAATAAACCTCTCGAACATTCAAAACGTGACACAGCGGGAGTATGTTCCTTTTGAGATAGGACACCAGAAATGGGTTGAGTTTAGCGTTATCATTCAGAACGCCACCAACGAATCGGCGCTGGCCATCTCCCTGCCGGAAGAGTGGGTGCAAAGCGATGCCGTTCAGGCTGCCCGTTACTATATTGATGATATCGTAGTCTCTTATTAAACCATAAAGTATAAATGAAATAATCGTATGAAAAAAAATATATTATTTTACCTGCCCCTCCTGATGTTCTCATTGATCGCATTCTCATGCGAATTTGATAATGAGACAGAGATATCGACGGCACACGAGAACGATTTTCCCGAGAATGTGGAGATGCTGGAATACTCCAGCAACTCGATTACCGTGGCATGGGACTTTGTTGATGGCGCCACCTCCTACACGGTGCAGTTGCTCAATGCGGCCGACACCGATTATCCGGCGTACACCTACACGACGACAACCGAAGATTATTACATGTTCACGGGATTGTCGCGTCGTGAGAACTATTATGCCAGGGTGAGAGCTAACTTCCCCTATTCTGCCGTATCCGGTTGGGCATATCTAATGGACGGGGAAAATAACGCACGCATCATGACTGCCTACGGTATCGTGGATCCAGACTTCGAAACGACGGAAGTGAAGCTCATCGCTAATTCATCTTCTACCCTGACCGTCGCCTGGTCTTTCACCGACTTCCTGGAGATGGAGAGTGAGATTGGCAACACTTACACAGTGGAACTCTTCCATGATGAGGCTGGTGAAGATTTGTACATCAGCTGGGAAGAGATCCCTACCAACCTGTTCAATACAACCACGAGACCGCTTCGATTCACATTCAGCGGGCTGGAGTCAGGTAAAGACTACTACGTGAGAGTTTCAGATGTAAGCACTGACCTCCAGACGAGAGCCTATAAATTCACCACGGGGGCAGCGCTGCCGGCGGTTGGAGGGGATGTGATCCTTTCACAGGATTTCTCCAGGTTCATTCATGGTGGCGACATCTTATATGATGCTGCCGGTTATTCGAGAGGGTCCGGTCCGGGAAGGGCAACCTGGGAGAAGGCTGAGGGAAAGAACCCGGTTGATCCCGACAATGGACAGGCAACCTGTAATGCTTCCGCCGAGTTCAACGTCTTTGACGGTGGTAATGTAATGCCTGCTTACACCGAAGGTGCAGGCATGAAGGATTGGGGCAAGCATGGCAATACCTCCACACGTCCCGGTTACATTAAGATGGGAGGCGGTAGTGCCGGCGCAACACTCTACACCCCTGAGTTCTCATCACTGACGGGTACCTCCACTCTCAAGGTCCGCTTCAGGGCTGCCATGTACATGGAGGGGGCAAACTCTTATGGTGAGGATATGCTGGTACAGGTTGTGGAAGGGGCCACCTTCAACGCGAAGGGATCGATCTCCAATCAATCGTCAGTAACGGTCATCAGTGAGAAACGGGTATCTCTCCTGGAGGCAGAGGGTGATTTTACCACTTTCGAAGTGGAGCTGAGCGGTGTAACACCGACAAGCAGAATTGCATTTGCTTCTGATTATGCCAAAGCTTCAGCGAACAAAACACGTTTCCTGCTGGATGACATCGTGATCATGAAGTAAGCCAGAGAGCGTTATCAATTCAGATGATAATGATCCGGTAAGAGTACCTATGTTTCTATAAGGTGATATATAGGTACTCTTACTTCTTTTCCATATCAATTGAACTGAAGTATGGTTCATACTATTGGTTAATGCTAAATTTTCAATGAAGTAAGACTATTTCTACGTTCAGCAGTGCTAAACATATTTTCTCTCTCTGCGCACATATAGAAATAGTTCGACTGACAATGTTTTGTGACCCATGTTCACCTTACAGGCTATCTGAAAAGAACATAACTGCGTAGAGCACACCTGTTTCTTCGAAGGGTCCCCACAAGACATTCATAGCTCTTCTCTTTAACTTTAACCAGCTATATATAAACATACGAAAGTTTAAAAAAATCTTAATCGTATGAAACGAACATGAGAAT
>JADMKJ010000216.1 GCA_015478855.1 Proteiniphilum sp. | reverse complement strand
CTGGCGGATGATCTCCCTGAGCCCATCCTGGGTCGACGGTTTTGTCGGGAACCTGGAGTGTTGGCTCCAGCTCTCCAGCACACCATCGAGGCCGGCACGCTGCCTGACCTGGTCCAGGTAGAAATAGACCTCCTCATCCGGGCCGGAATATTCGTTGCGGGCTTCCGCATAAAGCAGGTAGAGATCGGCCAGCCGGTAGATGGGAAAAACCATGCTATTGTAGGTGATTGAAGAGTTGGTCACCGTGGTCTGATAGTTTACAAGCTTTCTTGCATACATGCCGGTAATGGAATAACGCCAATCAGATGCTCTTCCACTGGGGTCACCAATCTTGTTTTTCACCACCCAGGAGACTTCGTCGCCACTCCCTTTTCCAACATCCTTGTATCGACCGTTGCCAAACCATACTGCTCCGTCGAAAGCAATGGAAGAGTAATATCTTGGTTCCCGGTACTGGTTCAATATGGCTGTTTCGAATCCCTCCTGAATATAGTACTTCTGATCTTCTCCCGCCGGTGCAGTATTGTACCTGTTCTCATAACTGTAGTTTTTATCCTCACTGATAGGCACACCGTTTTGAGAATAGAACTGCTCCGCTATATGTATGGAAGGCCCCAGGTCAGGAAGTGTAATGATATACATCATATGCTCATGGGTGAAGTAGGGCAATGAGTGACGCTGCAGCGCGTTGAAGGTACCGTTTGAATAGCCCCAGATCACCTCCTGGTTCCACTTTTCTGCAAAAGCGTTCCTTAAAGTAAGTACCCGATAGGTCTCCTCAGAAAGATCATAGTAAAGATTCATGAACGTGTAAAGTGCATGGCTTGCCTCGTGAGAGGCATCGATCGCCTCCTTACAGGCCTCCATGGCTACACCCCATTTCTCAGGATCATATTCCGTGTTGAACAGTTTTACACCCCTTGAGTCCACGAAGTTGTTGTAGGTTGTATTGCCATTGAAAAGGGGGCTAGCAGCCATCACCAACAGATCAGCCTTCACAGTGAGAGCGACCGGCTTGGTTACACGACCTAGTTGAGAGATCCTATCTGAAATCGCTAAGGGAAGCATCTCTGCAGCCTCATCGAGCAACTGAACGATGTATTCAACGACCTCATCCACCGGCTCCCTGTAGACCTGAACCTCTTCGATCCCCGCATGGATCGGCAGGTTTTCCCTGATGATGGGTATCGGACCATACATCCTCAGCAGGAAGAAGTGGTAGTAGGCCTTCAAGAATTTCACCTCGGCGATCCAGGTATCACGTTCATCGGGGGTTAATCCAACCACCTTTCCAATATTCTCCAGGAAGATATTGCAATCCCTGATCCCGACAAACAGGTTCTTCCCATCCTGACGGCCATCCCAGAAATTGAGTAACGGATCGTTCACGTTCTGTCTACCTGGCAGCTTCAGGTAATAGGTATTGGAGACCACGTGATCGGTGCGATCAATGTCATGACTCCATATCTCATCACTTCCCATCATGGCCGGATCACGGATATACCCCATGTCAGGCATGTAGGAGTAACAGGTGAACAGGAACTTCTCGGCACTTTCCCTGTCGCGGAACGCGTAATCGATCGTTGCCACATTGTCCGGTACAACATCGAGGTAATCGGCGCATGACAGAGCGAATGCTGCCACTAAAATTAAAACTCTATTGATCATTTTTTTCATCTCTTTGCTGTATTAAAACGAAAATTGAATTCCCACATTGTACACCTTTTGGATAGGATAACCCAGCCCGTTGCCAGCCATCTCAGGGTCCCATAGCTTGAATCCACTGAAGCTAAACAGGTTGGTCCCACTCAGGTAGAGTCTCAGATCCTTCACGTGTATTCTCTTAAGCATGCTCTCGGGCAGGGTATATCCCACCTCCACCGATTTGAGACGGAGGAATGAGCCATCGCGCATGAACCAGGTGCTTCGCTGCGTGTTATTGGATATCACGCGATTCGAAAGACGAGGCCAAAGGGCATAAAGATCCTGATTGGTCGTTGACCAGTGACTGTCGGCATAGACCTTGAGCAATGCATTCTTGGAGTTCACGCTGCCGGTGCCATCGTTGTCCACGAAGGGGTGGGTTCTGTTGGCATCGATCCAGAAGGATTCCCGCGCCAACCCCTGAAAGAAAAGAGAGAAATCAAGCTTATCGTTTCCAGCGGAAAAGCCGAATCCGTAAATGATTTCAGGACTGGTTGGATAACCGATGGGAACCTGGTCAAGCGAGGTGATCTGTCCATCGTTATTTATATCACGGTATTTGATGTCGCCCCCCATATACTCACCAAAAGTCTGTACGGGGCTATTTTGCACATCAAATTCATCGATGAATAGACGCTCGGCAATGTAACCCCACTGCTGGCCGATGGGTTGTCCCACCCTGCTCAACCAGGGTGTATCAATGTTTTCGATCTCATCATACACCTTGAAGCTTGTTTTCGCCCAGGTGAAGTTAGCCCTGCCGGTGAGCCACCATCCATTTCTAAACGCCTTGTTGTAATCGATGGAGAAATCGATCCCTTTTCCAGATGCTTCCCCCACGTTGGATTGAGGTGTGGACTGCAATCCCATGGTGGAGGGAATGCTGGATCGGTTCATCAAGATGTTCTTCCGCTCTTCATTGTATACATCCACAATGATCTCCAGGTCGTTGAATAGGCCTATCTCCATGCCAAGATTGGTTTTGTAAGAGGTCTCCCAGGTGATCATCTCGTTGGCGTACCGTGAAATTGATATACCATTCAGGGAATACCCATAATCCTCACCAAAGGTATACCCTTTCGAAGAATTGTTCATGTTTACCTCCGATAGATAGAAGAAACGGTCATCCCTGGCTCCGATAGCATCGCTCCCCACAAGACCGTAGGTTCCCTTCAGTTTCAACTTGGTGATCGCATCAGTGATTCCTCCTTTCCAGAATGGTTCATTGGAAACATACCAGGCACCCCCGATCGATGGGAAGAATCCGAAACGTTCATTCATTGAGAATCGCTCAGATCCATTGTAGCCGAAGTTGAACTCGGTGAAATAGCGACTGTCATAACTATAGGTGAAACGACCGGAAAGGCCCACGTTACGGGATGGCAGAGAAAGGATCAGACTCCCGGCATTGGCTTCAATGTAATTGCGCATCACCGAGACGAGCAAGCCGCTCACCCCGTGCTTCTTGTTGAATGTTCGGTCGTAGTTCATCGCCAGCTCAGTGTATGTGGTAGCAGCGATATCCTTGCCCCCTTCAGAGTAGCCAAGATACTCGGTACCTGAATCAGGATTCATCTTGAAGAGGTTGAAAGTGTTATTTACACGATCATAATCAGTCACGCTATAGTAGAATGGATTATAGTTTCTCCTTACATCAAATTCAGAAACTCGTTTGGTGGTGAACAAACCACGCAGGTTAAGTCCCTCGGTGATGAAGTCCAAGTTCTGTTTCATCTCGAATTGTGCCTGCATGACCGACGTGGTGTTATCCCTGTACCCTTTCACCATGTCGGCATAGGGATTGATATAATTCCCACCTTCGTAGTTGCCAAACATGATATGCTGCACATGCGCCGTTTGATCGGTCTTGGGATAATAGGCGGGAAAGAGTGCCGGGTCTGATCGCATCACCTTCTGATAAAGCGACGACCCTCCATCAATGGGGCCGGTGTAATCGTCAAACCTCCCATAGAGACGTACAACCGCTTCCGTGGTGGGTGTCACATTGATATTCACGTTGGAGCGAAGTTCATACTTTCGCAAATCGATGTTGTTGTTGAAGTTGTTCTGCTTATCCACGTTCAACACCCCACTATCCTGGTTATAGGTGGCGGCGATATAGTAACGGGCAATTTTCCCTCCCCCGCTAACGTTGAAGTTAGCCCTGCTGTTCATGGCATAATCCTTGAAAAGAAGTGAATACCAGTCGTTCGCGGGATAGATCAGCGGGTTGATACCCCTCTCTGTCATGTCGATTTTCTGCCGGGTATAGGGCATGATAGCCAACGGATCACGCGTTGATACAGCTTCATTGTTGAGCTTCATGTAGGTAACCGGATCTGCCAGTTCAACCTTTCGGGTTGGGGTGGAGTATGAAGTTTCATACCGGAAAGAGATTCTTGCCGGTCCTTCTTTACCCTCTTTTGTCGTTACCAGGATTACCCCATTGGCACCCCTGGCACCATAGAGCGCCGTAGCCGTCGCATCCTTCATTATGGAAAAGCTGGCAATGTCATCCGGTTGCAGGCGCGAAAGATCGCTGGAGGTCATCTCTACACCGTCAATGAGAATGAGCGGCCCCGCAGCATAGGAGAAGGAGGTCACACCCCGCACGAAGAAGCTGGCATCATCCTGCCCCGGCTCTCCGCTTCGCTGATAGGAGATCAGACCGGAGACCCTTCCGGCCAGCGCCGTTGTCAGGTTGCTGGAGGGAACCTTCAATTCGGATGGTTTCACCGTAGAGATGGATGCCAGCACGCTCTCCTTCTTCTGTCTTGCAAAGGCAACCACTGTCACCTCATCCAGCTCGTCGGCGAGCTGCTCCATTACAAAGTCCAGTCGCCGCTCCCCCTTGTATTCCTGTTCGATGGTTTCCATCCCCACAAAGGAGATCATCAGGACCTCGCCTACGGGACAATCCGGAAATTCATAATTCCCATCCATATCGGCAATGACCCCCCGGGTACTTCCTTTAATTTGAATCGTCGCACCGGGAAGGGGTTCTCCGTTGTGGTCGGTGACCTTTCCCGACAGAGTTACCCTTCCGTCCCGAGATTGGTCCACCTGGTCCAGGCTGAAAGCCTGCAAACCGGGAACAGTAAGAAAAATTAGCAGAAGGCCTGACAACATTTTCTTGTGCGAAAAAAAAGCCATCATGTAGCCACTCCGTTTATTCAAGTCAATCATAGCATATGAATTAAATAATTTAAAAATAAATATAAAATGAATTATCGGGCATGAAGCGTTTCATAGTAACTACCTCTGCACAAATGAACAAAAGCAGAAGCAGTTTATTCATCTCGTCCCTTTCCAACCCTTCCGAAACAACCAGTGCAATATTATGTTAATTTGATATTGCTTTCGCGCCAAACATCCTTGCAAAAAAGTATTACAAAAATGTTACGATTCGAAATGAAACGAACTTATGAAGGCCCAAAAATATATCTTTTAGCTGACTTATCAAACAGATCCGAAAAAATATTGTGAAATATTGTGTTATTTTTTGTTAATCGAAAATAGGGGCATGGAGGATCTATAATTAAAGATTTTTTTCTTTAATGATGTTATGTTAACACGAGATTTCGATTGAAAATTCAATTTCCGGTTTTTCTGGCAGTAAACAAAAGGGTCACAGGTATCCTTTTCTCAGGACACCTGTGGCCAATCACCGAATTATTGCAGGCAAATGGATTGTATTTGATTCGGGAGAAAAATCCTCTCTCAGAATGACATCTCAGACACGCAGGTATGCCCCCTCAGTCAGCAGTTCCTCCCGGAGCTTCTCCACATTGACCTGTGAAGGCTGGATACGCTCTTTAACAGCCATCCTGGCTGCCCTTCCTGCTGCTTCACCCATAGCCATGCAAGGGGCCATCACCCTGATAGCGGACATAGCCTCATGTGTGGTAGAGATACTTCTTCCTGCCACCAACAGATTTTCCACATTCAGGGGCAACAGGGAACGATAGGGGATATCATAGCAGTCGCCGCTCCACTCCAGGGTGCAGTCACCTCCCACCGGATGATGGATATCGAGGGGGTAACTGGCAACCGCGATGCCATCGTCAAACTTGCGGCAGCTCAGGATATCCTCACGGGTCATCACATATGCCCCCACGATTCGACGGGTCTCCCTGATACCCAGGAAAGGAGCTGTTCTCGCAAGAAAAGCATCTTCAAAACCCGGCACATAGGCATTCAGGTATTGGATGATATCCTCGATCTGTTTTCTGGCCTGGTACTCACCTTCGGTAAGGCTGGCCGGATCGGTTCCATCTACACCATTCACCCGAGTCATGTTGATCCATGCTTCTCCCTGTTTCAGTCCGGTAATCACGATGGTTCTGTCCGTTGGAAGGCGGTAACCATCCTCTCTGGCTTTCTGAATCAGGCTTCTCAGGCCCACCACGATGAACTGCCTGTTCTGACCGAAATAGTCGTTGGGGATGAAATCGGTCAGGTAGGTGCGGGGCTCCTGAGCAATGCTCATGCGCAACTTCTCCGTATCCACGTTCGCCATGCTGAACATAAGGGTCGGTGGCTGCACGCCACCCTGCTCGTTACCCTGTTCACAGGGTACGCCGGCACGGTAAGCCACATCGGCATCGCCGGTACAATCGATCACCGTTTTGGCGAGGATCGCCTCCCTACCTGATTTGCTTTCGATGATCACCCCTTTCAGCTGATTCTTTTCCATGATCACATCAGCAAAGGAGGTATAGAGATACAACTCCACTCCCTTCTCCCTGAGCATATCGAATGCAACGGCTTTCACTGCCTCCGGCTCCACCAGTGTGATGCTCATGTGTAGCGGGCAGGGACGGTGTTCGCTGGCTGCATCACGCTCTGCAAGCCGGTCGATAAACTTCTGGGGTAGTCCCTTTATTATCTGGTTCTTTTTCTGCCCCAGGAAACCCAATATTGGCAGTCCGATGGTCATGTTGCCACCCAGGAAGCTGCGGTTTTCTATCAATGCTACCGTCAACCCATCCTCTGCAGCGGCCATGGCTGCAATGATGCCGGCAGGACCTCCGCCCACAATCAATATGTCAACTTTTGCTCTTACAGGAACTCTCTTTCCTACCTCTTCTATGAAATTAATTTCTTGTATCATAATCATTTATATTTGATGAAATTTTTACTTCGTCTTCCTCTCTCCCAATCAAAGAGACCTGGATCTCTTCTTCTGTTAAACGTATCAGACGCCAATTCTCCGATCCACCCACAAGAGCATCGGTACCTACCTGTGTTATCTTGTTATCACCAGAAACGGGAAACTCCATGACAGTTCCTTTGTGGTAGTGACCGGCCAGGATGAGTCGCACAGAAGGAACCGATGTCAGGGCAGCATACAACTCATTGTTTGATTCCGGCAAGGCAGATTGTTCGGTAAAAGGCACATGCATCAGAATAATCTCCACATCCTCCTGAGAGGCGTTCAATTCAGCTTTAAGCCAATGCAATTGCGGCTTATCTATATAGGGATTCACCACATTCTCTGCTTTCTTGAACTGATAGTAAGCGTTGTCGAGAAAAATCAATCGATAGGTGGTCTCTCCAATCTGATAGATACGACTATAATAGGTGCCGTCGCGGAAGCAGTCGAAGGTTCTGATCCAGGAAGCCCTGGCTGCTCCCGTCTTGAGCTGGTTTGGAACCACCCGGCCTTTACCCCAGTTGTAAGAGAAGACATCATGATTGCCCAAGGTCATGTATAGCGGATAATCAAACTGACCCAGAAAACGGGCAAACTGTTCTATCTGGTAAGCCAGCGCATCACCTCCGGCAGTTTCTGCATCGTAGAAATCAATCATATCGCCCGTAACTATGATCATATCGGCTCCTGTCTGCAGGGGAGTCGTTTCCATAAATTGCCGGAAACGGTTGTTACCCTCCTTAAAGTCTTTAGTGTATTCACGATGAAGCACAATATCCTTGTTATAGTTCTCCAGGTTGAACATCATATGGGAGTCGGTGATATGCAGGAAGGAGAGGGTATCTCTTTGGGCGTACCCGTCCAGGCAAAACAATGCAAATATAAGAATGAGTAAATGGATTTTCATCTGTTTGTCTGTCATAATATTTGATTTGAATGAGCTATATTTTCTCTACAGGTTATTGATAACACGTAGGAAAATAGTTGACCGGCCCAATCAAAACAGAGAGTTGAACAACAGCAGGAGGTTCTTCTAAGAAATTAATTTCTTAAATCATAATCATTCTATTTTACTGAAATTGTGCGTTCACTCTCCTTGGTACCCATTGAAGAGACCAGAATCTCCTTTTCGGTCAAACGGATCAGCCTCCATTTTTCCGCACCAGCCACCAGTGCATCGGTGCCCACCTGTATCATCTCATTGCCCTCTGCAACTGGAAATGGCATGATCGCACCCTTGTGGTAGTGACCGGCCAGGATAAGGCGCACAGAAGGAACCGCTGTCAGGGCAGCGTACAACTCATTGTTTGATTCCGGAAAGGCAGATTGTTCGGTAAAAGGCACATGCATCAGAATAATCTCCACATCCTCCTGAGAGGCGTTCAATTCAGCTTTAAGCCAATGCAATTGCGGCTTATCTATATAGGGATTCACCACATTCTCTGCTTTCTTGAACTGATAGTAAGCGTTGTCGAGAAAAATCAATCGATAGGTGGTCTCTCCAATCTGATAGATACGACTATAATAGGTGCCGTCGCGGAAGCAGTCGAAGGTTCTGATCCAGGAAGCCCTGGCTGCTCCCGTCTTGAGCTGGTTTGGAACCACCCGGCCTTTACCCCAGTTGTAAGAGAAGACATCATGATTGCCCAAGGTCATGTATAGCGGATAATCAAACTGACCCAGAAAACGGGCAAACTGTTCTATCTGGTAGGCCAGCACATTCCCTCCGGCAGTTTCAGCATCGTAGAAATCAATCATGTCGCCCGTGGCTATGATCATATCGGCTCCTGTCTGCAGGGGAGTCGATTCCATAAACTGCCGGAAACGATTGTTGGCCTCCTTATAGTCCCTGGTATATTCCCGGTGATGCACAATATCCTTGTTATAGTTTTCCAGGTTGAACATCACATGGGAGTCGGTGATATGCAGGAAGGAGAGGGTATCTTTTTGGGCGTACCCGTCCAGGCAAAACAATGCAAATAAAAGAATGAGTAAATGGATTTTCATCTGTTTGTCTGTCATAATATTTGGTTTGAATGAATTTTATTTTCTCTTCAGGCCGTTGATAAACACATAGAAAAAATAGATGACCGGCCCAATCAATAAGAGAGAGGTGAACAACAGCAGGATGGCTCTTCCCTCATCAGAAGTGAAGGCTATCCATCCCACGGCCAGTCCCAGGAATGTACAGGCATACACAAGTATCTTCATGGTGAGAAGCAAGGTGGAATTGGAAGCACCCCTCTCCTTATCTTCTATCGGGTGCTGCTTCATATAGCCGACCAGGTTCTTCCAGCCGTCATCCTCATCTCTCTTCCGTCCCATGAGCTCAATGACAATCAGGATCAGTACCGGAATCACCATCCCTACAACGGCATCGGTCAGCTCCGCATTCGATTGAATCATTGCCACAAATGACTCTCCATAAGGCAGGTAATTGAACAAATGAAGGATAAACTCAAACTTCAGGATGACCCCGATGGCATAGGTAATACCCAACGAAAGCCAGATAGCCCTCTTGTTGATCTTCCTGGAAAAAAGTCCCCAGATAGAGGGTATGGCCAAAGGACCGATCAACAGCGAGATAAGAGTGACCACCACCCGCTCTGCTCCTCCCAGGTAGGGAATCGAGATGGCCAGGCCGATGATAAAGATACCATATAGGATGGTAAAGATGCGTCCCACCCTGATCAGCTTCTTTTCTGACGACTGCGGATAGAGGGGTCGATAAATATCATTGGTGAAAACAGATGCGAAGACATTCAGCATGGAATCAATCATGCTCGATGTGGCGGCAATCATGGCAGCGATCATCAATCCCAGGAGACCGGCAGGAAGCACCTGCTGGCTCATCAGGATATATGCCTGCTCTGGATTGGCATCGGGGTTAATAACCCGGTAGATCATCGCCGGCAACATCCAGACGGCGGGTGTGACAATATAGAGTATGGCCATCAGGTATGCAGCCTTTTTACTATCCTTTGGCTTGGGAACACTGATAAATCGCTGCACGAAAGGCCAGTCCCCCCCGTTGAGAAAGAAGTTGAGAAACAGCCAGAGTAGCAACCAGATAAAGGAGTATTCACCACTGAAAACATGAAAGAATCCTTCTGGAGCTTTCTCCACGAATGTGCCAAATCCTCCCACCTCCTGTATAGAGAAGGGGATAATCAGCAACACCAGGAGCATCAGCAGGAAAAACTGCACCACATCGATCATCAACACGGCCATCAGGCCCCCTGCAACGGTGTAGAGGATGGCTGTGACCCCGATGATCAGGATACCCCAGGAGACAGACATATGACCCGTTTCGGGGTTCAGAAAGAAATGACCTTCCGGCAACGGGATCAGGGCTACCACGATGATCGCCACGGCATAGAGGGCAACAGCCACACTGATACCCCTACCTATTGCTCCCACGATCGTAT
>JADMKJ010000215.1 GCA_015478855.1 Proteiniphilum sp. | reverse complement strand
CGGACAATACGAAAATGTGGAAGCATACAGTGTGGCAATGGTGAAGAATCAAAGTATAGACAGGATCAGAAGCCGCCGCTCAATAGTTGGAGAAGGATCCTTGCTCACGCAAGAAAGCGAGGAGTTGTTGCCCGATTCTATCCTTGAGGAAAAGGAGGAGAGTGAAGCCATTCGCTCCTTGATAGGAATGTTACCACCGTTGCAGCAACGGATCTTTCAACTGAAAGATATCGAAGGATATGAAACGGACGAAATCACGCAGATCATCGGCATTACCGCAGAAGCTGTGCGCAACAATCTGTCGAGGGCACGTAAACGTCTGCGTGAACTGTTTGGGATCTATTACCACTTGCACCGTAGGACAGTAATAAACGAGCTTGATAATTATTATCACTCAAGAAGATGAAACCCATGAGCACCAAACGACATAGTGTCAAATATAGAGGGAAGATATGAAAACAGAGATAGATCTATTGTTAGAGAGATACTTCGAGGGTGAAACCACTGCCGCTGAGGAGAAGATGCTTCGTCATCTGCTATCGCAGGGTGATCCCGAGGGTGATCAGAAGAATTATATCCCGTTCTTCCGTTATTTAGAAAATGAATCGGAGGCGCTGGCCGTGCTGAATGAAATCCGTGATGAGCCTGTTGCTTCTATAAGGCAGAGATTCCCTATCCGGAAATATGGGGCCATTGCCGCCGTTGCGGCAAGCCTCTTGGTAGCGCTTCTATTACTGCCACTAGATAAGCAACCATCCAACTATGTGTGGGTGGACGGTAAACGTATCACTGATCTTCAAGTTGTGAGGGAATATGCTGAATTATCTTTTGGAGAAGTTCAACCCGGGAGTGATATTATCGAGGAACAACTTCGTTTTGTACTAGAATAACAGGGACCTACTTTCCAACAACACCTTCCAATAACCAATATGCAATTGCAATGAGACCAAAAAAGAGATATTTACGACTCCTCTTCCTCCATCTGTTACTAACTGTCTCTGTCATGACCATACATGCGCAGGAAGGTCTGAGGATACAAACGATATTCGAACAATATGGAAAGCAGAAAGGTGCGACCATGGTCGTCCTTTCGGGTGAGACACTGAATAACTACCGGTTGAATAGCTACCGCAGCATCACCATGAAATATGACAAAACAATGCTCGATGAGATCCAGCAATCGCTGGAAGCCGATAAACAGCAAGCACGGCAGATCAAGGAGGTTATCAACGACGGGATCGTTACGTCGGGGTACTACCAGCTCTCAGGGGAGAAGAACCGGATCAACCGGTATATCCTCTTCAAGATCGGGAATGAGGGGACGCTCACCCTGATCTATATGGAGGGAGGAGCGGATTCAGAGGCACTGATTAACAAGATGTTTATCCAGCGAAAATAGATTTCACCCAGGGGTAGCTGCATTGCAACCTATAACAATGTTTAATGCAAACAATAATATGAATCATCAAATCAACAACACAATGCGAAAAATTACATCTATCCTTCTCTTTCTGTTATCGGCACGCTGTATGACTGCCTCGCCATTGCTTCCTCCCGACACCACCTTTCATTACAACAACCGGAAGGTGGTGATGATGGACAATGATAATGAACTGAACATCTCGGTATATCAATTGGATCCACAAGGCGATACTGTGGGGACGAGAAAAGTCTACGAGGGGATTTTTTCAGAGGAGAGAAGCATTGAACGCCGTTATGAGACAGGGTTTGAAATCTCTATTCCCGATATTTTCAAACCAAAGGATCAACGTTCTGAAAGTCGGACACAGTGGTCTGGATTCGGAATCGGCTTTGCCAACCTGCCGGAGGGTTTTGATTTCGACGGTGAGCTGGCTTCAGTGCTTAAACTCAGCAGGTCAAGGCAATACAATTTGAACCTGATGGAAGGGTCATGGCCTATGGGAAACAGCATCTTTACGGGTATTACCGGAATGGGTATACAGTTCAATTCCATTCACCTGCAAAGAAATAAGGCGGTTGAGGTTGTCGATTACCATTCTTTGATAACGACCACCGCCCCGGGAGAGGAGTACAACAAGTCGCGTCTCCATTATACCTATCTCACGTTCCCTCTACTTATTGAAGCAAGCTGGGACATAGGACGACGTTCTTTTTTCTTTATCAATGGCGGAATAGTGGCAAAGGTGAAGACAGC
>JADMKJ010000214.1 GCA_015478855.1 Proteiniphilum sp. | reverse complement strand
TTTTTACTTTTTGAATGTGATATGCACCGGCGTGGGATTGGAGAGGTTATCACTTACCGGGCAACGCTCCTCAATGGTCTGAAGCCATCTCTCAAGCGTGGTATCGTCTGCATCCGTATCGGGAACAATCTCCACGTCGATCCTTTTATAACCGGCTCTCTCGCCGGTTTCAGCACCGGTGAACTTTGCAGGATCAAGAACCCCGGAAAGGTTGATTTTCACACCTCTCAACTCGAAGTTCATCTCTTTGGCTACCACGTGCGACATTACATTGAGACAGCCCGAGAAAGCAGCCAGGACATATTCCACCGGATTCAATCCTGCATTTGTTCCCCCCAGCTCTTCAGGTTCATCTACGATCAACTCAAAACCTCTGGCTTTTATCACTGTTTTCGTGGGATTCTCACTCTGCGCTTTCACGCTAAAAGTTAATTCTGACATATGTAATAAACATTTAAAAAGAAACAAGCACCGCTTGCTTCGGGGTGAATAATGATTTTTAAAATGAATTTGCCAAAGGTAGAGAATAATTTTGGATCGCTATGCGCCAATTATATAGCATATTCTTGGTATTTTCCGAAAAAAGTAGTAATATTGCACCCGCTTTTGATGGTTGATGCATCAAAACAAAGGTCCCATAGCTCAGTTGGTTAGAGCACCTGACTCATAATCAGGGAGTCCTTGGTTCAAGCCCAAGTGGGACCACTACCTTTTAATAAGGGATTTAACAGAATAATTCCTTAATGAACACAACCAGCAGTCATATCATTCATGAGATCACTCCTTTATCAGAGAAGGATTGTTTCTACATCGCCGATCGCAGAAAATCGGAATTTACCTATCCTTTACATTCACACAGCGAGTTCGAGATCAATTATATTGAAAATGCCGAAGGTGTCAGACGCATCGTGGGTGATTCAGTAGAGGTGATCGGGAAGTTCGATCTTACACTCATTGCGGGCGAGGAGCTGGAGCACGTGTGGGAGCAGCATGACTGCATCTCAAAAAATATAAGAGAGATCACGGTACAGTTTTCAAAAGAGCTCTTCTTTGGAAATTTGATTCATAAGAATCAGTTCAGCTCTATTCGTCAAATGCTTCAGAAAGCCCAAAAAGGAATCAATTTCCCCATGGAGACAATTATGAAAGTATATCCCATGCTTGACACCCTTTCTGCAGAAAAATCGGGGTTTCATGCCGTGATTAAATTGCTCTCAATTTTGTATGAGCTCTCACTGTGTGAAAATTACCGCACCCTGGCCAGCACCTCTTTTGCCCATATTGATGATAATACCGACAGTCGCCGCGTGCGAAAAATATATGAACATATCAACAACCACTATCAAGAGGAGATCAGACTTGAAGAGCTGGCAAATATAATAGGGATGACACCTGTGGCATTGAGCCGTTTCTTTAAGTTGAGGACGGGTAAAACCGTATCGGATTATATTATTGATATCCGTTTAGGAAATGCTACAAGGCTCCTTGTGGATACCACCAACTCAATTGCCGAGATATGTTACGATTGCGGATACAATAACCTTTCTAATTTCAACCGTATCTTTAAAAAAAGAAAAGAGTGCTCTCCAAAAGAGTTTCGGGAAAATTACAGAAAGACAAAGGTGATCATCTGATCTTCTTTTTTTATCATCCATTTGCGGTTTTTCATCCTTTTTATATCTTTATCCTCCGATCTTAATCTACGAGAATAGTACTATTATTTGCTCTATCATGACTCCTTTTATATTCATCTCAATCGCTGCCAAATAGTTGTTGTTCGTAATGGTATGACTGTTAATGTTAATCTGCTTAACCCGGCATGGGATCAGAAGTTTCCACTAGTTAAAAAAGTATTAATATAAGATAATATAATACTTGAATTTTATCTTGCATCTCTCTACATTTGTATTTAAATGTGAACTTTTATTAATGATAATTAGCATTGTATGAAAAACATTATTGTGTTATGCATGGCTCTGATAATGAGCTTTCAATTAATGGCACAGCAGCGCAGGGTGTCCGGTACTGTCATTGACAGTAACGACAAATCTGCGATGATTGGTGCCAATATCATGGAAAAAGGAACGACCAACGGTACGGTGACCAACATCGACGGCCGGTTTGTCCTTGATCTGACCACCTCCAATCCGGTGCTGGTGATCTCCAGCATTGGCTATGAATCACTGGAGGTGACCGTAGGAAACCGCACCACCCTCAACCTTGAGATGAACGAGGATACAGAGCTGCTCGATGAGGTGATAGTGGTAGGTTACGGAACCATGAGAAAAAGTGATATCTCCGGTGCTTCTGTCACCGTGGGGGAGGATGCCATCAAGGGTTCGGTGATCACCAACCTCGACCAGGCACTCCAGGGACGGGCAGCGGGTGTGACATCCGTGATGACCTCCGGTGCTCCCGGTTCCTCTGTTTCTATTCGTGTGCGCGGCCAATCTACCATCAATGCCAATGCGGAACCCCTCTATGTCATCGACGGGGTGATCGTTCAGGGCGGCGGCAGCAGTGGTTCCTCTTTTGGTCTGGGTGATGCACTGGGTAACAGCCCCATCTCCACCATCTCTCCTCTGTCGACGATCAACCCTTCCGATATCCTCTCCATGGAGATCCTGAAGGATGCCTCCGCCACCGCCATCTATGGGGCACAGGGTGCCAATGGGGTGGTACTGATCACCACCAAGCGTGGTAAAGCGGGTGAAGCCAAGTTCACCTACGAAGGAATGTATGGGATGCAGCGTCAGGCTGCACGTGTAGACATGATGAACCTGCGGGAGTTTGCCAATTACAGCAACCAGGTATCCCTTTCCGATAACCGTCCCGAGTTTGCCGATCCGTCGCTGCTGGGTGTCGGTACCAACTGGCAGGATGCTGTCTTCCGCCGTGCACCTATGCACCAGCACCAGCTCTCCGCACAGGGTGGGACTGATGCGGTACGTTATTTTGTCTCCGGCTCCTTTATGAGCCAGGATGGTACCATCATCGGTACTGAGTTCAACCGCTACTCTTTCCGCTCCAACCTGGATGCACAGCTCAAAAAATGGTTCAAGCTGGGTCTCAACGCGATGTATTCACAGACTGACGAGCGTCTCGGGCTGGCCGACAGCCAGGAGGGAGTGATCAACTACTCACTGCTGACGCCTCCCGATATACCGATCTATGATATCGACGGCAACTACGCCTCGGAAATACGCGAAGGATATACCCGTATCAACCCCATCGCCATGGTACTCGACGAGGATATACTGCTGGGAAGAAACAAGCTGAACGGTAGCATATTTGCTGATATAACACCTGTAGAAAGCCTTGTCTTGCATACCGAGCTGGGCTTCGATATAGGCAGCTCACGCGGTGAACGTTTTGAGCCGTCTGTGCGTTACGGTAACTGGAGCAGGGAGAAGAACATGAGCTCCATCCAGAAGAATGATAACCGCTTCTGGCAGCTGAAGAACTATCTTACCTATAGCGGTAATCAGGATAAACACAGCTATACCGCGATGTTGGGGCAGGAAATGTGGGAATCGAGCTATGAATTCCAGAGTGTGACGGCCTCAGCTCTTCCTTCGAATGATATCAAGAACCCCAGTCTCGGTACCGATCCACTGATCAATTCCGGTTTTGGCAGTTCTGCAATGTCTTCCTTCTTCGGACGTGCCACCTACAACTTTGATGACCGATATATGGGGACCTATACCTACCGACGTGACGGCTCCTCCAACTTCGGACCGAAAAACCGCTGGGCCGGATTCCATGCTTTTGCCGCCTCCTGGCGATTCACCAACGAACCCTTCTTCGAGCCTCTCTCGGAGGTGATGAGCAACGGTAAGCTGCGTTTAGGATGGGGACAGACAGGTAATGCCAACATCGGCGGTTACCGCTGGGGTGCTGCCATCGTGCGCATGCCCTCCAGCCTCGGCCTCGGCTATCGCCAGTCGAACATCGCCAACCCTTACATCAAGTGGGAGACACAGGAGCAGTGGAACCTCGGTCTCGATCTTAACTTCTTCAATAACAGGGTTGGACTGGTTGTGGATGCATATGACAAAACATCGAAAGATATGTTGATGCCGCTGCAGCTTCCCTCCTATATGGGTACCAGAGGTAATGCCTCTTCAGCTCTTGCAGCACCCTTCGGGAATTACGGCACCATCAACAACAAGGGTCTTGAATTCACCCTTTCCACTCACAATCTGACAGGTGATTTCAGTTGGGACACAGAGTTCCAGATCTCCTTCAACAAGAACAAGCTGGTCGCACTCGACGGCACCGACGCCGTACACATTGAAGGATACGGACAGTGGAGTGATGTGGTCTCCATCAGTAATGTGGGTGAACCACTCTATAACTTTTACGGATACAAGGTGGCCGGTGTTTACAAAGATCTGGAGGATCTGCAGAACTCACCCAAACCGGAGAAGTACCCAACCGACGGTGTCTTCAACCGTTACAACACCACCTGGGTGGGCGACCTCAAGTTTGAAGACCTGAGTGGTCCGGAAGGAGTGCCCGACGGTGTGATCGACACCTACGACCGTACCAGTATAGGCTCACCGCTACCCAAGTTCACCTTCGGCATGACCAATAGCTTCAGCTACAAGAATATAGACCTGTCTATCTTCTTCAATGGCTCCTACGGTAACAAGGTGCTCAATTACACCGCCATCAACCTCTCCAACATGAAGAGTGCCTGGGACAATCAGCTGCGGCTGATCACCGGGCGTGCCAACCTGGAGCCTATAGATCCTGCCAAGAGCTATCCTGCCACCGTGAATGGCAATACTGTCTATGAATGGACCGACGATATCACCAACCAGCGGGTGACCAACCCCGACACACGTACCCCGAGGGCGATAGCCAATGACCCGAATGATAATGACCGCATCAGCGACCGTTACATTGAAGATGGCTCTTACCTGCGCATACGGAACATCACGCTGGGGTATACCCTTCCTGAAAAGGTGGTGCGCAAGTGGATGCTGGAGAATATCCGGGTGTATGCCAACATCCAGAATCTGGCGACTATTACCAATTACACAGGTTTTGATCCGGAGATCGGTGCAAGCACAGCCAGTCAGAATGTCTTCGGACTCGACAACGGACGCTATCCTTCTCCTCAGGTTTACTCATTCGGTGTAAGTCTTTCGTTTTAATCACTTCAATAAGTACAGGATATGAACAATTATAGTATCATTACAAAAACAATTATCGCTACCGTCATTCTTCTGGTGATGGCTTCCTGTGAGGATTTCCTGGAACGTCCCACGGAGGACAACTATACGGTAGACAGTTTTTACCAGACCGACGAACAGTGCTTTCAAGCAGTGAATCCGGTCTACAACTCCCCCTGGTACGACTTCCAGCGAGGTTTCTTCAAGGTGGGAGAGGTGCTCTCGGGCAACTACTACTGGGGATCATCACCCTATCTCACCTTCACCATCAACTCCACCGATGAGGACCTGGTGAACATGTCAGCCTCTCTCTGGTCGGTGAATGCCTATAGCAACGGTATCATTGAGAACCTTGATATGAAGGCCGGTCCCGATGTGAGCGAACAGACCAAGAATACTGTAAAGGGTGAAGCACTTGTATGGAAGGCGATGGCTTACTTCTACCTGGTACGTACCTTCGGTGCTGTACCCATCATCCATAACAACTCGGCTGAGATCTCTGCAGGAAACTATAACCAGATATTCAAAGCGACCATTCCCAACGTCTATGATTATATCATCATGACACTGGAAAAGGCGATTGAGTGGTTACCGGCAGACAATGATCCGGGACGTATTGATCGCTATTCTGCTTACGGGCTGCTATCGAAAGTTTATCTCACCAAATCAGGTTACGGCATGAGCGGCACCCGCAACCAGGATGACCTGGATAAGGCCGCCGAGTACGCACGCAAGGTGATCGATGAAAGCGGCCGCAGCCTGTTGCCGGTCTATTCCGACATCTTCCGCCTGAAGAACAATTACAGCGAAGAGAGCCTCCTTGCATGGCACTGGGTGGTATCCAACCAGTGGACCTCGCAGAACTCCCTGCAGTCAGACCTCGGCATCCTCGGTATCGACGAATATGGTGCCACCTGGGGTGGCTATGGCGGACCTTCAGTCGACCTGCAGGACGCTTTCGGTGAAAATGCCCTGAATCTTAGTCGTAACAACGTGGATGCCCGCCGCAAGGCCACCATGATGATGTATGGCGACATATATGACTATTTCTGGGTGGACAAGGGTGGTCTGGACTACACCGCGTTCGCCGTGGAGAGCATGGAGTATCAGAGCCCCGTGGGTGCCAACGAGGTGAAGCATATTGTGGGTAACGACAACGACCATCAGATCGGTATCGGCCATGCTATGTCGCGCATGGCTACCAGCCTGAGTACCCACCTGCTGCGTCTCTCCGACGTCTACCTGATCTATGCCGAAGCGGTGATGGGCAACAGTGGCTCCACCTCCGATGCGAAAGCGCTCAAGGCGTTCAACGATGTACGCGGACGCTCAGTGCAG
Organism: Proteiniphilum sp.; assembly: GCA_015478855.1. Classification (GTDB taxonomy): domain Bacteria; phylum Bacteroidota; class Bacteroidia; order Bacteroidales; family Dysgonomonadaceae; genus Proteiniphilum. The sequence goes on along the minus strand of JADMKJ010000214.1, from coordinate 4,053 downwards.
GGCTATGAACCAAAAACATCCATCACCTGGAACGATATATGGAAAGAACGACGTCTGGAACTGGCCTGCGAGGGCGACCGCTGGTACGACTACGTACGCTGGCACTACTATGAGCCGGCAAAGGCGATTGCAGAGATCAAGGCACAACGGAGAAACCAATATTTAGGGTTAAATCAGTTCTACACTTCCGGAATCCTTAACACCGATGATACCTACTACGATACCGGTGCAGCGGCTCCCAACGTGACCGATGCCCATTTCCAGTTGCCTTTCCCGGACACCGACCTGACAATGAATCCCAACCTGTTGTTGGATCCGGTAGAGTTTGACCTCTCGACCATTCAATATTAACCCAGAAGAGATTTAACAATATGAAAAAGATAGTTACAGAAAAAACGGGATGGTCACTGCTGCTGCTGATCGCCCTCTTCACTTTCGGTATACAGTCGTGCGACGACAATCCAGACAAATTTGAGCTGACCGAAGGTATACCTGAGGTATTCTACGTGAGAGTGCCTGCTCCCGAGTCGGCTGACTCACTCCTGGTGAAAGCCTTTATGGACAACAGCATCGTGCTGGTTGGGAAGAACCTTACAAGCATCCGTGAGATGTGGTTCAACGACAAGAAAGCGATCCTCAACTCAAGCTTCATCACTGACAATAACCTCTTTGTGACAATACCCAAAGAGATCCCCGGGGTGGTGACCGACAAGATCTACATGATCACAAAGGGAAACGACACACTCACCTATGATTTCGGTGTACAGGTCCCCGGCCCGGTAGTGACCAGCATCTCCTGCGAGTATGCACATGATGGTGATCAGGCTGTACTCTACGGAGATTACTTTATCGATGATCCCAACGTTCCGCTCACCATCACCATGGCAGGCAACATCCCTGTCACGGAGATTATCAGCATCGAGAAGACGAAGGTGACCTTCACGATTCCTGAGGGCGCACAGAAAGGTTATCTCAATGTGAAATCGATCTATGGTACAGCTCGTTCCAGATTCCAGTTCCGTGACGATCGCGGCATGATCCTCGACTGGGACAACCTCAATGCCAACGGCGGATGGCGTGCCGGCAAGGTCAAGAACAGCGATCCCGAAGGGATCAGCGGCAACTATGTCTACTTCACAGGTACGCTCGACGGCGACCCTGCCGTTGACTGGGCTGAGGATGACTTCTCGTTCAACCTGTGGGGAGCAGCCAACGGAAGACCCGAAGGGGATCTCTTCCCTTCCGATCCGGCCAACTCAACACTTAAGTTCGAGATCAATGTGACGCAGCCCTGGGAAACGCTGGCTCTGCAGATGATCTTCACTCCCTGGTCCACACGCGACACCAACGGCTATATTGGTGATGGTACCACACCGCGCGGTCTCTGGAGACCCTGGGAGAAGACAGGTACATACATGACCGAAGGATGGGTGACCGTATCTGTGCCACTGACGGAGTTCAAGTTTGACCATGCAGGTGGCAACCTGGAGATGGCACCCAAGGGCAATTATGGCGGTCTCACCTTCTTTGTTTATCACGGAGGTATCACCGGTACCACAAGTACTCCTTATATATGCATTGATAATATCCGGGTTGTGCCGAATGAATAAAAACCTAATAAAATGAGAAATATGCAAACAATAAAATACAGATGGTCAGGCTTCGCTATTTTTGCGCTCCTGCTGCTGGGACTGTTTCTGCTGCCGTCATGTGAGAAAGAAGAGATGAATACAGGCATTGCGCTTCACTCTTTCGGACCCTCCCCCGCACTGCGGGGAGGTGAATTGAGATTTATCGGCCAGAACCTGGGAGAGGTGACTGCAGTGATCTTCCCGGGGGTGACCGGCGGCACCATACAGGTGACCGACATCATCACCGTGAATGAACGGGAGATCAAGGTGATGATCCCGCAGGATGCCGGTGTGGGTATTGTAACGCTGGTCACCGCCAGTGGTGAGATCAAAACCATCACTCCGCTCACCTTCTCGGAACCGATCTCTATCACGAATGTCTCTCCCCTGAAGGTGAAAGCAGGAGAGACGCTCACCATTGAGGGCGACTACCTGAACCTGATCAAACGGGTGATCTTCTTCGATAACGTGGCAGTAGAAGCCAGTGACTTCCTGCCGGGACAGACACGCAAGAAGCTGCAGGTGACGGTGCCTGCTGAGGCACAGAGCGGCAAGATCATCATCTCCAATGCTGAGGAGATGCCTATAGAGGTTTACTCCGACGCTGCCGTGGAGGTGGTGCTTCCCTCTGTGGCGGCAACTGCCGACCTGACAGGCAAGAAACCGGGTGAAGTGATAGATATTGCCGGAGAGGACCTTGATCTGGTGGTTTCTCTCTTCATGCCCAACGGAGATGAGGTGCCGTTTGAAGTGATTGAAACGGAAGCGGGCGAAGCAATTCGTTTTACCCTGCCCGCCAATATGACCGACGGTGTGGTGATCGTACTGCCCGCTTCGGGCGTGGAGGTGGCCATCGCCAACATTGGCCTGGCACTCCCTGCCAGCGTGGTTGCCACCCCGGCTGAGGATTTGCGTGCGGGTGACCTGATCACCCTCGAGGGGTTGAACATGGAGCTGATTACCTCGCTCACCTTCCCCGGTGTGACAGAAACCGTTGAACCGGAAAGCCAGACTGCTACCGAAGTAACGGTGACGATGCCTGACGCTGCTACCAGCGGCAACCTGCTGCTCAATACAGGCAGCGGTGTCTCGGTTGAGGTGGCTATCGAAACGCTCAAGCCTACATTTACAGCATATGAGAACAGCACCGTACCGCTGGGTGACAATGTGGTGATCACGGGTGAAAATCTCGACCTGGTAGCCAAAGTACAGTTCACCGGTGGTGCTGAGGTGGAGGTGAGCAGCACTTCCCCCGGCAGCCTGGTGGTTGCCATGCCAACGATGAACGTGGAGAACGGTGTCCTGACTCTTTTCATGGCCAACGGTGAGAGTGTGGAGATAGAATCACTGACCATCGAAGCGCCACAGTTTGCCTACTTTCCCGTACTGCCGGGTGAGGAGGAGGAACCCAATAAGGGTGGCACCGTGATGTCCATCGGCATTACCAACGGTGACAAGCTGACAGGGGTAGAGGTGGATGGCACTGCCGTGCAGTACATCCTCAACAATGATCTGCTCTTCTTCGAGATCCCGCAGCTGGCCAATGCCAACAGTAAGGTGAAGCTGATCTCCTCCAATGGAGAGATCATCTACAGTATCGCCTTTATTCCGGCGACAGATGTGGAGATCGTGATCTTCAACACGCTGACCGACCTGGGTGCCTGGGACGAACCGCGTGTATACATCCCTGCCAGTGAGTTTGAAAGGGATATTCCTGCCGATGCCAAGATGAAGATCTACTTCGCACAGAAGGAGGCGTGGGGACAGGTGCAGATTAACGACGGAAACTGGAGTAATGCCGGCATTGTTTTTCCGGAACTGGGAGGACCAACCCTGACGACAGACAACGCCGGAGGTAAGGATGCGAAGGAGATAGAGCTCACGCTGACGCCTGAGTTGGTACAGCGCTTCCGCGACAACAACGGAATTGTGATGCAGGGTTCTGACTGGATCATCTCCAAGGTATCCATCACATATAAAGTATCCCTGGAGACGACTGTCTGGACCGGTGATGTCGATCTTGGCAATTGGTCTGTCAATTACGAGGTGAAACCACCCTCCATTTTCCTGGACGCAGGTGTCAAGGCGGGTATGAAGCTGCGGCTATACGTCGATACTTACGGTGATGAACAGAAAGTGCAGCTTTTTAACGGCCACTGGGAAGGTATCTACGGCGATATCGCAATAGAACCGACAAACAGCGAAGTCTGGAGCGGAGATGTTATCACCCTGCCGATTGATGCTGCCATTGCAGCCAACCTCAGAGAGTACATCGACTGGGGTTACTGTCTCATTGTGCAGGGTCAGAATTGCGTATTGAAAAAGATCACCATCGAATAACAGATATTTGAACAGCAGACTGTCTGGACCGGCCACAGGATTTAGCCGGTTCAGACAGCTTCTCTTAATTTTCCTGCCGGTT
>JADMKJ010000213.1 GCA_015478855.1 Proteiniphilum sp. | reverse complement strand
CGACAATTCAAAGCTGGATGAGTACAACGAGAAGTACAAGACCAACTTCTTCCCTATACCTCCCTCTGCTATAGCGATTGAGGGGAGCCAGGGGGTGATCAAAGCAGGGACGGCCTCATCCACCGGCGTAGGTGTAAGAGTGGTCTCCACTGATGATTTTGTGGATGGACGCACTTATGTGATCCCTATCACCATCAAAGATGTGAGTGGGGGTGATCTGGAGGTGTTGGACGCATCCAGGACCCTCTTTCTTCGAATATCGAGGGTGATCAATTTCAGGTCGCTCGATATCTCTAATTACAATTTCTACGGGAACTTCTATGCGGAAGAAGAGGTTGATCTCCCCAATTACACCTTTGAGATCAAGTGTTTCATCAACCAGTGGCACCCGGGAAACAACCCGATCAGTCGTCTCTGTAACTTCTCTCCACTGGATGAGTCGATCACCAACCTGCTTCGCTTTGGTGAAAATGGGCAGGATATCAACTCCCTGCAATGGGTGAGCCCCGGCGGCGGACTGATCTCATCTACCCGCTTCAGCACGGGACAATGGTACACCATCTCCCTCACCTTCAACGGAAGCGTATATACGATGTATGTGAATGGTGTGAAGGATGCGGAGCTGGCAGGTGACAAAGGTACCAAATTCCAGCGGCTTGAGCTGGGCATGTCATGGTACGAGGGAAGCAATCCCGGTAGCTCACATCCCAACTCACAGCGATACGAGGGAAGAATAGCCGAGGTAAGACTGTGGGATCGGGCCCTCTCATCGAGTGAACTGCAGGTGGGCCTTTGTGGTGTTGATCCGGGGAGCAGCGGACTGGTAGCATACTGGAAGCTGAACGAAGGGGAGGGCTCTTACTTCCACGACAGTACGGGTAACGGTTTTGATATGGACTGGTCCAAATCGTATCAGATGGATACCCAAAGAGATAAATCGGGTTATGTGAACTGGGTGTTCGACGAGAACAACAAGTGCAGCAACTGACGGCATGTCTCGTATATCATAATGATTTATTATAAACCGATCACATTATTACTACTACGATGAAAAGAAGATTGAAAAATATACAGACAGCGCTGGCTGTTGTCATCTCATCCATGCTGTTCTTTACCTCCTGCAGCGAAGAGGAGACTTTTGACGTTGTCGGAAGCAGTGAAAACAAAGTGTTTCTGAACACGCAGCTCTGGAGCCCTGTAGGTGTTGCTAACGGTGTTGTTTTTAACATCACCAAGACACCGCTTGAGGTGATAATCCAGGATGCAGAAAAGATTGAGACAAGGATTGTGGCGCGCTGCACCAAGCCGGCGGAAACAGATATCAGGGTTCAGTTTGCCTATGACCCGTCGCTGCTCATGAACTCCTACGCATTGCTTCCCGGGGGACTGACGCTCTCGATGGACAAGAGCGAGGTGACCATCCCGAAAGGGGCTACGGTGTCGAGTGACAGCATCGTCCTGTCAATTGAAGGTGATCTAAGTCTGTTTGATGCCGGGGCTTATATGGCGCCGATAAAGATTGTCTCGGCCGGTGATGCTCTCCTGAGTGAAATGATCACGGCGTCACTGATTGTGAAAGCGGCCTTCAACAACATTGAGAGCGGCGCTACCTCTGTTCCCGGAGCGGCACTCAACAGAAGTGGCTGGAGTGCCACCCTGGGTGGAGCTGATGCCTCAAACATCTTTGATAACAGCAATAACACCTACTCATCCGGATCTGCACTGCCGCTGGTGCTTGAGGTGGATATGCAGTCGGTACAAAGTAATATCACCGGAATAAGGCTGCAGAACCAAAGTCGCAATTATTGCATGTCTGCTGTCAATGTATATGTGAAGCAGGGAGTGTCGGATGAATATATCCTGCAGGGGAGGGCATCACTGTCCCGCCCGTCGAACATTCAAACCTACCCGCAGTTCATCCGTTTCATTGGCAAGGTGGAGGCACGCTATATAAAGCTGGAGATCCTCTCTTTTATCTACTCAGGCTACCCTGTGAGGCTCTCGGAATTTATTCCGTACCAGGAGGAATAGCTGGAAGCGGTAAGCTATAAGCTCAAGCTTTTTAGATGAAAGCTTTGTAAGAGCAACGGTAAAGTTTTAAACTTCCCAACCTACAAACCTACAAACCTACAAACCTACAAACCTACAAACGTACAAACGTACAAACAAACACATTTAAACATTAAGACGTCCGG
>JADMKJ010000212.1 GCA_015478855.1 Proteiniphilum sp. | reverse complement strand
CGCTACCTTAGGACCGTTATAGTTACGGCCGCCGTTTACTGGGGCTTCAATTCAAAGCTTCGCCGAAGCTAACCTCTCCTCTTAACCTTCCAGCACCGGGCAGGCGTCAGCCCCTATACGTCATCTTTCGATTTTGCAGAGACCTGTGTTTTTGATAAACAGTCGCTTGGGCCTATTCACTGCGGCTGACCAATGGTCAGCACCCCTTCTCCCGAAGTTACGGGGTCATTTTGCCGAGTTCCTTAACGAGAGTTCTCTCGCACACCTTAGGATTCTCTCCTCGACTACCTGTGTCGGTTTGCGGTACGGGCTGTTTGTTTCTCACTAGAAGCTTTTCTTGACAGTGTGACATCAGAAACTTCGGTACTTAATTTCCCTCCCCATCACAACTCATCCTTAGAGAAGCAAGCATTTCACTCACTTCAAGACTCATTGCTTGGACGTGCATATCCAGCAGCACGCATTTCTTAGCCTCCTGTGTCCCTCCATTGCTCAAACAAAACAAACAGGTACAGGAATATCAACCTGTTGGCCATCGCCTACGCCATTCGGCCTCAGCTTAGGTCCCGACTAACCCTGGGAGGACGAGCCTTCCCCAGGAAACCTTAGTCATTCGGTGGACGGGATTCTCACCCGTCTTTCGCTACTCATACCGGCATTCTCACTTCTAAGCGCTCCACCAGTCCTTCCGGTCTGACTTCAACGCCCTTAGAACGCTCTCCTACCACGGACATCTACGATGTCCATCCACAGCTTCGGTAATCCGTTTAGCCCCGGTACATTTTCGGCGCAGTGTCACTCGACCAGTGAGCTATTACGCACTCTTTAAATGATGGCTGCTTCTAAGCCAACATCCTGGTTGTCTAAGCAACGCCACATCCTTTTCCACTTAACGGATATTTGGGGACCTTAGCTGGTGGTCTGGGCTGTTTCCCTCTTGACTACGGATCTTATCACTCGCAGTCTGACTCCCAAGTATAAATCACTGGCATTCGGAGTTTGTCTGAATTCGGTAACCCGGGATGGGCCCCTAGTCCAAACAGTGCTCTACCTCCAGGATTCTCTTCTTGAGGCTAGCCCTAAAGCTATTTCGGAGAGAACCAGCTATCTCCAGGTTCGATTGGAATTTCTCCGCTACCCACACCTCATCCCCGCACTTTTCAACGTGCGTGGGTTCGGGCCTCCAGTAAGTGTTACCTTACCTTCACCCTGGACATGGGTAGATCACCTGGTTTCGGGTCTACAACTGCATACTCTGTCGCCCTGTTCAGACTCGCTTTCGCTGCGGCTCCGCCTTCTCGGCTTAACCTTGCATGCAATCGTAACTCGCCGGTTCATTCTACAAAAGGCACGCCATCACCCATTAACGGGCTTTGACTACTTGTAGGCACACGGTTTCAGGATCTATTTCACTCCCCTTCCGGGGTGCTTTTCACCTTTCCCTCACGGTACTGGTTCACTATCGGTCACTAGGGAGTATTTAGCCTTGGGAGATGGTCCTCCCGGATTCCGACGGAATTTCTCGTGTTCCGCCGTACTCAGGATACTGATCAGAGTGAAAGTCGTTTCGAATACAGGGCTTTTACCTTCTTCGGCAGTCCTTTCCAGGACGCTTCTTCTACGACAATCATTTATGACTCTATGTGTTCAGTCCTACAACCCCAGAAAGCAAGCTTTCTGGTTTGGGCTCTTCCCGTTTCGCTCGCCGCTACTCAGGGAATCGAATTTTCTTTCTCTTCCTGCAGGTACTTAGATGTTTCAGTTCTCTGCGTCTACCTCTACTGACCTATGTATTCAGTCAGCAGTAACATCCTATTAAAGATGCTGGGTTCCCCCATTCGGAAATCTCTGGATCAAAGCTTACTTACAGCTCCCCAAAGCATATCGGAGTTCGTCCCGTCCTTCATCGGCTTCTAGTGCCAAGGCATCCACCGTGCGCCCTTAGTAACTTAACCTATCATTACTAAATTGGTATTACTTGTTTTATCTTACGATAAGAACATTAAAAAACTCATTTAAAACGCGGTGTTTTCTCGGTTTCTTACTTAAATGTTTCTATTAGACAATATCCAGTTTTCAAAGAACAAAGTTCTGAGAGACTAAACCTCTCAAAACTAAACAAAGTAAAAGCGAACCGTGTAAAGTTCCGTTATATCCTTAGAAAGGAGGTGATCCAGCCGCACCTTCCGATACGGCTACCTTGTT
>JADMKJ010000211.1 GCA_015478855.1 Proteiniphilum sp. | reverse complement strand
ACTGGGGGTGGTGGCCATGGCACTGGGGGAGACAGATGTCCATCCGCGGGGACGGATCAAGTCGGCATCGATCGCAATCATTCTCTTTTTCATTGTCAGCAGCCTGGTAGGGCTCTTTTTACCGTTCCCTCCTCTCTTCGCGGTGATCCTCTGCCTCCTCACCTTCTCACTGATACTGGCAGGGGGTACGAACGCGAGAATGCAGGGTATCACCTTCGGTGCGATGCTTATCTTTGTATATACGATGATGGGAGCAGACAACAGCGAGAGGTGGTTCTACCAGCCTGTGCTCTACACCATCGGTGCGACCTGCTATTCAGTCGTTTCCATCCTGTTGCTGCATTACAGGCCCTACCGCCTGCTCAAGGAGCAGCTGGCGCGTGGCTTCCACTATCTTGCGGAGTACATCGACCTGAAAGCCAGCCTCTTCCCGAGCAATCCACAGGTGCAGATGAAGGTCCGGAACCAGCTGGCACAGAAGAATATTGAGCTGGCCCAGCAGATTGAGACATGCAAGAACAATCTCTACAGTTACTCCGCAGAGAGCAACAAGGAGACACGCCCACTGGTGAATGACTACTATAAGAAATGGTTCCTGCTGCAGGAGATGCAGGAGCGGGCCATCTCCAGCCATGAGCAGTACGACCTCCTGACACGCGAGGTGGACAACCGTGAGCTGCTGGAAGGGTTTGGTCAGCTGATGCGTGAGCTGGGGAAAGCGATGCATCTGTATGGCGACTCGCTGCTTACAGACCAGCCTTACAGGCATCCGCTATCGTTGGGATGGACCCTGTCGGCACTACATAAAATACTTGAACAGGAGAGAGATGCACCCCACTATCACACGCTCTCATTGCTGATAAGGAACCTGACTGGCCTCGAGAAAAATCTACGTGAGCAGGAGACCCTCAGTGCGAAGATTGACGTCACCGTTTTCAACAGCCGCAAGCCGGAGAGAACAGCGTTTGCTGAACTGTTCAAAGCGGCACATCCCCGTTTTAAGTTCGCCGTACGCCTCACGCTCAGCTGGCTGCTGGGGTACGGCATCATGCAGCTGTTTCACTTCGAGAAGGGAGCATGGATACTGCTCACCTCACTGATTGTCTTCCAGCAGACTTACAGCGCCACACGGATGCGCCTTTTCCACCGGGTCTTCGGAACCCTTCTCGGGGTCATCCTGGGCGTTACCCTGGCCCAACTGCTGCCCACGCTTGCCGGTCAGATCCTTCTGCTTATCTTCTCAATCTATCTTTTCTTCTTCTGGCTGAAAAAAAATTACGTGGTGGCTGCCATCTTCATTACCACCTATGTGCTGGCCTCCTTCAATCTTCTTTCAGATCAGGGTATTGCCGTGATGTACCCCCGTATAATGGATACCCTTATCGGAGGGGCCATAGCCTTTCTCGTGGTGCGGTTTGTCTGGCCCGACTGGCAGTACAGGCAGTTGCCGCAGTTGTTGCTGAACGCGGTGATGAAGAACAAGCGCTATTTTGAGAGCATCTATGAAGGAACCGTCACGGAAGAAGATTATCTTCATAACCGGCGCACTGCCTATAACGCCGACAACGCGCTTACCTCTGCCTGGAAAGGTATGCGGCTGGAACCCAAAAGCACGCGGCAGTACCAGGATAGTGCCTTCGGCCTCACCAACCTCAATCACGCCCTGCTCTCCTACATCTCTGCCTTTGGCATCCATAAGCATGCGGAGTACCTGACGCCTGAGGAGCGTGAGTTTTGCCGCGATGTGAGTGTGGTGCTTCATTATGTGACTGAACTGCTTACCGGCAGTGCCGATGAGTCGCAACTTGGACCATTGCTTCAGAAGGCCAACCGCTGGGAAGAGAGCCTGGAGGAGCTGCAGCAGGTTGAAGTCAACAAGAGAGCGGGACTGATCTACAATATCGCCCATGTCTCCCGAGAACTGCTTGTCGAGACAACATCATTAGTACAACAGGGTAGAGGAGACGGAAAATAGGTGTTTCGGAAATTGTAATAAAGCGTCTCCATTCAGGGGGTTATAAAAATAATTGTTATATTTGTCGTGTTAAAATTGAATGAAAACACGATATTGACCTAGATATACATAAATTCACTCCATCCGGTCATATCCTTATGGCAGAAGAAAAACAATTTTATAATAAATATTTTTACCATGGATTTAAAAACACAATTTAAAGTGAGCTGGACTTTTGTAGCTGCAGCAGTAATTTTTAT
>JADMKJ010000210.1:658-2216 GCA_015478855.1 Proteiniphilum sp. | reverse complement strand
GGGCAATCTGGCCGCTGAGGGGTGAGACGATCCTGTAAGTATCCTCCAATGCACCACTCTCTATCTTGCCGGCTGAGAGGCCCATCGCCTCCACCTTCATCTTTAGTCCGCTGTATTGCGCCTGTGATTGCTTAAACTCACTGTCAACCAGGATGAACTCCTTCTCTGAGGTCACCTGCTCATCATAGAGCGACCGGAGCCGTTCATGCTCAACCTGCAGTCGTCTGTATTGTGCAGCAGCCTCGGCAAACTGTGTCTGGATATCTATCACCTCATTGCCTCCAATCTCCAGCAGCAGCTGCCCTTTCTTCACCGGCTGACCGCTCCTGCAATGGACGCGTTGAATGATCCCTCCCACCGGAGCAGTGACCACCGCCATTCCATCGGGCAAAGGTATCACTTCTCCGTTACATTTGATAATCTTTTCGAACAGGATTGAATCGGCCTGTTCTAGCTGCATCCGGTCATTGGCAAACTGCTGGTCGGTGATCTCCACCATTCCCGTATCCTCCCTGTCCGGCTCTTTTTGAGTGACACAGGCTGTGAACAGCAGCATAGCGATGCAATAAAGTAGGTAAGACGTTGTTGTTTTTTTCATTGTTCTGATTGATAATTCAACATGAGTGTCACGCGATTGTATTCCTGTAGGTTATCCAGATAATCCAGTTTGATCTGCAGAGCCGTCTCCATGCTTGCGGCAAACCGGAAGAAATCGATCTCACCGGCATTAAAGCTGATGCGGGCAGTGCGTGTGATCTCGTCGTAGAGGTGGCTCCCTTCCCCATTGTAGTAATTGAGCCGCTCACGGAATTTAAGATGGGCATTCATCAGTTCCTTTCGCATGTCCCTCATCCGCCGGATTTCATATTCAGCATAATAGCGTGTTGCGTCGGCTGTGATCCTGGAAGCTTTGACCCTGGACCTTTGCGGTCCGGAAAAGAGAGGGATGGCGATACCTGCTTCAAATCCGTGATAATAGCGGGAGGGATTGTGGAAATTGGTCCCAAGAAAGTAGTTCAGCGAGAAATCGGGTAACAGCTTCTTCTGCTCCACACTCACATGGGCCTTGCTGAGGACCTCCCTGTTGCGCACCCAGCGATAGAAAGGGGTTGATTCCACCTCCCTCTGCGTGAGAGACAGCTCCGCGATCTCCGGAGATACCACGAACAGGGTATCAGACCCCATCAGCCGCCTTAGCAGCTGCCGGGCATCTTCAATCTGGTAATCCAGCCCACGCAGCTGTTGTTCCAGCTGCTGTTGTTTGGCACTGATGTTGAGCAGATCCAGGTTGCTGATCATGCCGGAGCGGTTTTTGAGGGTTGCTCCTCTGAGGATCTCACTGTAAAGACTGTCGATGCCGGCATAGATGTTTTTTTTCTCCTGCAGTACCTGCAACCCGATGTATCCCATAGTGACCTCCCTGATCAACTCCTCCTGCCGGATGGCAAGCTCATCACCTGAGAGATCACGTTCCACCCGTTTAACCTCACGTTCGGCCCTGAAAAGGGATGGAGAGATGATGTTCTGTGTTACCCCCACCACATGAAGGGGATAGTTG
>JADMKJ010000210.1:0-648 GCA_015478855.1 Proteiniphilum sp. | reverse complement strand
GGGCGATGTTATTCTGGTCGGTGCCGTAGGTGAGGGTTGTTTTGTCGAATGCCGCTACCGAGCCGGCCAGCACCTCCTGCGCTTCGGACTGCAGTGTGTAGGCCTTCACCGACATGTTATTGCTGAGGGCAATGGCGATCGCCTCATTCAGGGTGATCTCATGTTCCCGGCCTCTCTCCTGTTCACCCTCCTGCGCTGAGATGCCTGCAAGAGGGAGGAAAAGCAACAGCAGCATGACAACAGGCTTGTTACGTATCAGGCGGAAGGGGAAAAACTGCACACCACGTACATTGGAGAAGATCTCGAACATCAGTGGCAGGGCGATCAGCGTCAGCATGGTGGAGGTGAAAAGCCCTCCGATGACCACGGTGGCCAGCGGTCGCTGCACCTCAGCACCTGCACCGGTAGAGAGCGCCATTGGCAGAAAGCCCATCGCAGCCGCACCGGCAGTAAGCAAGACCGGGCGCAGCCGGTCTCTAGTACCCCGGATGACCAGCTCGCGCATCGACATCTGCCCCTCCTCCCTCAGCTCCTTCAGATGCTCGATAAGCACGATGCCGTTCAGCACCGCAATACCGAAGAGGGCAATGAAACCGATGCCCGCGGAGACACTGAAAGGCATCCCGCGGAGCCAGAGGAGCAGCACCC
>JADMKJ010000209.1 GCA_015478855.1 Proteiniphilum sp. | reverse complement strand
GAGCTAACGATTCGGGGATGCAAAAATAACAATAATATTTGATAGAAACGAAAAATCAGCACTATTTATTCCATCAGGTGCATATCGTTCATTTCATGATGTGCATAAGGTCTTTTCCAACGGGCGCATACAGCCTATTCAAACGGGAGCGTATAGTCCATTTCATCGGCTGCTTATAGCCTAAAAGGAAACCTTGAAATTGATTCCCCCTGAGACAAACCGTACCTTCTCACTGCCCAGCTCCATAAGTGGTAACTTCACATAGGGTTCAACGTGCAGACTGAGTACGGGTGAGATCTGCTGCCTGACACCTGCCACCAGGTTAAGGCGGCCCGCCGGATGGAAGTGCTGAAAGGGTGCAGAGGAGTGCTGTCGGGTGGTTTCCCTGATTTGCATCTCATAGGTTACCTGCTCCTGACCGCCGGCATCCTCCCTGATGATCTCCACAAGCTCCTGAGAAGTGCTTTTTACCTTGTAATCCTCCTTCACATAGAGCAGCGAAGAGAGTCCGCCGGAAAGATAATAGGTGGTTCCCTTACGGTGCAAATAATCCCATGTCAGGTTCACCGGTATGTCGATGCACAACAGATCTGCCGTGGTCTGCCTCTCCACTCCAAGGTATTCCTTGCTGGGACCGGTCTCTGAAAACTGCTGCTGTTCCGCATGAATGCCGGTGGTGATGGAGAGCGTACGGCTCAGATGGATATCAGCGCTCACACCCCCCGCGATGGCGAGCAGGGCGTCGGAGGAAGTGGCATGCATGCCGGGGGAGAGATTGAGACCAAACCGGACCTTCCTGCCTCCTTTCTGAGTCCGGTCTCCTGCACTCCATTTTTCCTTCTCCCTCTCTGATAATCCCGATAATCCTGCTAAGCCTGATCCGGGATCCAGCACTGCAGAATCGGCCGGTTCCCTCCTCTCTCCGGATGTGGCTTGTTCTGTCAGTTCCTTCTGCTCTCCGGATGTTGCTTCTGTAGCTGCTTCCTTCTGACGCTCTACCGGTGAACCTTCACCCACTCTTTCATCCTGTGGCGACTTCATCAACCCGGAATCAGCCGACCCGGAGACTTTTATATCGGGAAGAGGATCTGTCTGCCCCCTGCTCTTCCTTGCGGCGGTGAGGTCCTCAGAGGGATATGATTCCTGCATCGGCTCCTCATCTATCTTCGACAAGGAAGCTTCGGATATTTCGCTGATTATCCCGGAGGTTTCCGGTTGTTTTGGTGTGGGGATTTCCGACAGCAGGTTGCTGCCGGCATGGTTCACGAAAAAATGGGAAACGGTGAAGAGTATCAGCAGGCAGGCAGTGATGGATACAATGTATTTTGCATAAATCATCCGTTTACGCTTCCGGCGATAAAGAATAAAGTTTTCCCACGCACCAGGCTGATACGGCTCTTCCCTGTTTTGTAACATCTCCCTCACCTGGTGGGCAATGAGCTTATCTTTTTTCCAGTCGTCCATGATGAATGTCAAAATAAAGTGGCCACAATGCACGCAGTTTCATTTTTGCACGGGAGAGATACACCCTGGAAGAGCTGACGGGAATATGCAGTTTCTGACTGATCTCCTCATGCCGGTATCCCTCTACTTCATACAGGATGAAGATGATCCTCATCACCCCGGGCAACTTATGCAGCAGTTCCATCAGCTCTGCAGCAGTCATCTGACTGACCACGCCGGCCTGTTGATCTTCCGGCTGGAGTGTGGGATCATCTTCGAAAAAAAGGTACCTCCGTTTCTTTCTCAGCAAGTCGATGGCCCTGTTCACAATGATCTTCCGAAACCACGACCTGAAGGTGCGTGTGTCATCGAATTGTTCAATCTCAGCAAACACCTTGATAAAACTGTCGTTCACTGCTGTAAGGGCATCATCGCGTTCCTTGCAATACAACAACGCAACACTCATGGCATAACCGAAAAAATGCCGGTAGAGCTTCTCCTGTGACTTCTGATCTTGTAGGCTGCATTTACGGATAACCTCGGTGAGCGCTTGATTTCTATCGTCCACAACGTGAGTTTCAATGTTGATTGTAAGAGGGATGCCTCACCATCACGAAGATGGCAAGGCGACGGCTGACGCTGCTCAGGAGTTACTGGAAACGGGAATGTCGGCATCTGTCATCTGTGGTTTCTTCGACGCATTGGAGATGATGAAGACAGCATCAATCAACTGATCACTCCCGCTCTTCTCGGCAAGCTCTTTCACATCGACAGTGA
>JADMKJ010000208.1 GCA_015478855.1 Proteiniphilum sp. | reverse complement strand
TCGCACACTGAAAACTGCATATCAATATATATCCAGAAATATTTCCTTATATAAGGAAGGGATATGATGATTATGTGACTTTGTCATGTAAGGATCTATCTTACTTTTATATATACGGAAAGGTTAAGAAGTTTAATTTGGCGTAAGCCAATTAGATAAATTCTGCTATATATCAGACGGCTAGCGCCGGATGATTTTAGTAATGTTACATTTTCTGTGGAAAATGACAGGTCAAGTATGAAAGAGCGTAGGGTGAATGCCTTGGCGCTGGGAGCCGATGAAGGACGTGGTAAGCTGCGATAAGCTTTGGGGAGGTGCAAGCAACCTTTGATCCAAAGATTTCCGAATGGGGAAACCTGCCTGGAGTAATGTCCAGGTATCTGTATGTGAATACATAGCATGCAGAGGGGAACCCGGGGAACTGAAACATCTAAGTACCCGGAGGAATATAAAGAAATTTCGATTTCCTAAGTAGCGGCGAGCGAAAGGGAAACAGCCCAAACCTGAGCGGTTTACCGCGCAGGGGTTCGGACAGTCAATGATATGAGAGGTATCTTAGCCAAAGAGCATTGGAAAATGCTGCCGCAGAGGGTAATAGCCCCGTAGGCGAAAAGAGAAGACTCATCGATTGTTCCAGAGTACCACGAGACACGTGAAACCTTGTGGGAATATGGGGGGACCACCCCCTAAGGCTAAATACTACCCAGCGACCGATAGAGAATAGTACCGTGAGGGAAAGGTGAAAAGAACCCCGAAAGGGGAGTGAAATAGAACCTGAAACCCTATGCTTACAAGCTGTAGGAGTCCTTTTTATGGATGACTGCGTACTTTTTGTAGAACGGGCCAACGAGTTGCAATATGTTGCAAGGTTAAGCATTTAAGATGCGAAGCCGCAGCGAAAGCGAGTCTTAAACGGGCGATTCAGTTGCATATTGCAGACCCGAAACCGGGCGACCTACCCATGGTCAGGATGAAGTTTCCTTAACCGGAAATGGAGGTCCGAACCCACGCACGTTGAAAAGTGCGGGGATGAACTGTGGGTAGAGGTGAAATTCCAATCGAGCCCGGAGATAGCTGGTTCTCTCCGAAATAGCTTTAGGGCTAGCGTCAGAGTTTAGATTGCAGGAGGTAGAGCACTGACTGACCTAGGGGCCCTTTGGGTTACCAAAGTCTATCAAACTCCGAATACCTGTATATTATATCTGGCAGTCAGACTATGAGTGATAAGATCCATGGTCAAGAGGGCAACAGCCCAGACCGTCAGCTAAGGTCCCAAAATGTGTGTTAAGTGGAAAAGGATGTGGGATTGCAAAAACAACCAGGATGTTGGCTTAGAAGCAGCCATTCATTTAAAGAGTGCGTAATAGCTCACTGGTCGAGTGGTCCTGCGCCGAAAATTACCGGGGCTCAAACACACTACCGAAGCTACGGATTCGTACGGATTCTCAGATACTTTAAAAACGTGAAATGAAGGTATGAGGTAATTTAGCGCTAAGGCGACTGATTACTTTGCAAGATGGCTTAGCGCCAAATTGTACCCTCAAACGCACGGGAATTTTAAGGTATGCGAGAATCCGTACGGATGGTAGGAGAGCGTCGTATAAGGGCTGAAGCTGTACCGTAAGGAGCAGTGGACTTTATACGAGTGAGAATGTTGGCATGAGTAGCGAGATGGATGTGAGAATCATCCAGGCCGAAAACCCAAGGTTTCCTGAGCAAGGTTCGTCCTCTTAGGGTTAGTCGGGACCTAAGCCAAGGCCGAAAGGCGTAGGTGATGGACAACAGGTGTAGATTCCTGTACCACCAATTATTGTTTGAGTGATGGAGTGACACAGAAGGATAGGCGATCGCACTGTTGGAATAGTGCGTCCAAGCATCAAGAAAGCAGCCGCAGGCAAATCCGCGGCCGCAATTTCAAGGTGTGATGGGGAGCGAAATTTAGTAGCGAAGTCGTTGATTTCACGCTGTCGGGAAAAGCTTCTAGCGAGATAAAAGGTGCCCGTACCGCAAACCGACACAGGTGGGTGGGGAGAAAATCCCAAGGCCAGCGAGAGAACTGTTGTTAAGGAACTCGGCAAAATTACCCCGTAACTTCGGGAGAAGGGGTGCCTCATTAGTGTGCAAGCACGAAGAGGCCGCAGAGAATAGGCCCAAGCGACTGTTTACCAAAAACACAGGTCTCTGCTAAAGCGTAAGCTGAAGTATAGGGGCTGACGCCTGC
>JADMKJ010000207.1 GCA_015478855.1 Proteiniphilum sp. | reverse complement strand
TCATCCAGTTTCAGGTTGAAATCATCTCCTTTCACCTCAGTTTCTATAAAAATGGTGACTTCGGCATCTCTATCCGGTCGCCCCGATGGGACATTGACTGTGTGGGCATTCTTTATGTTTCGGATATTGAGTCGATTGAAGTTCAGGGAGACCAGGAGGACTGCGAATAGTGACCCGATGAACAGTGTATTTCTGATCTCTTCAAAAAAGTAGCGCAGTGACCAGTTTGCCGGGTTATCGTAAATGATATCTCTGATCAAAAACTGGACTATACCTACCACAATCAGAAAAACCAGAATCAAAAGAATCTCTTTTCCCACATTCCAGCTTTCCTCTCTCTTTGATGAGATTCTTAATAATGAATAAAAAGCGATGATCACAACAGGAGAGCAGGCATGGATAACTGAGATCCAGAAGTAATCCATCTTGTGCTCCGGGGTATAAACTACAAAAGGTTGAAACAGGTAACTGAAAAGCAGGGTCATCACAAACAGGATGCCCGCAAGCTTCCAGAGCGTTCTTCCTTTGTAATAAAATGGGTAGGGTTGGAATATGAAACGCATTGCATTGTTTTTTAGTTGTATTTTACCACCATCGTAGAGCAGGTCACATTGGCTTTCAGGCGGTCATAATCCGTTTTCTGCCTGTGGATATAGTTGTTATACAGTTCAGCTTTATCCGGGTGGATGGCAATCAGCTCATTACTTCGTTTCGAGATATTGAAGTACTCAGCATCGTATTCAGAAGTTGTTTTCATCTTGCTTTGATTCTTGTCAGTGTACATCCAGTTGGAACCTGTAGTTCCGACGCCTTACAATCCCGTTTTATTTTATCGCATCCATGATTCCGGTGAGGAATCCGTTCTGGTCGAACTCCCCATTTTTCGAGAAACCGGTACGGACAATCACCAGCTCTTTTGAGGGGATGATGTAGATATTCTGACCGTCGTGGCCGCGGCAGCAATACATATCGCGGGGAACATCGGGGTAGTCGGTGCCGGCTATGTTCAACCAGAAGAATGCACCGTAAGTTCCGTCGGAGCCGCTTGCTGCGCTGGTGGTGTACTCCACCCAATCTACGGGCAGGATCTGTTCACCCAGCCAGTTGCCGTTCTGCAGGTAGAGCAACCCAAAGCGGGCATAATCGCGCAGGGTGGCATAGAGGTAGGAGGAGCCTACGAAAGTACCCGATGCATCGACCTCGAAAATGGCACTACGCATGCCAATCCTGTTGAAGAGCTTCTCGCGCGGGAAAGCAAAATATTCGGCATCGTTGCCAATAGCCTTGCGTAGTAGGAATGAGACAATATTGGTAGATCCTGATGCATATTCAAAAACAGAACCGGGGGAATACTCCAGTGGTTTTGACCGGGCAAAACGAGCCATATCGCCCTCCTTATGCAGCATGTTGTTCACATCGGAGCTGTTCCCGTAATCTTCGTTCCATTCCAGCCCACTGTTCATCTGCATCAGATGGTGGATGGTGATGTTGCGCCGCTCATCATGCTGCCACTCCTCAATGTCGGCAGGTGCATGGATGTCCAGTTTCTCCTCTTTCACCAGAACGGCTGTCAGGGCATTGATGAAGCTCTTGGCCATCGACCAGCTCAGGAAACGGTTTTCCGGTCCAAAACCTTCGGCATATCTTTCTGCAACCGGCTGACCTTTGTAGGTGACCATCACCGCGAATGTGCCCTTGTAGGGGATGGTGTCGGCAAATGCCTGCTCCACGGCAAGGTTGAGTTGCTTCATGTCGATATCTGAAGGAATGGTGTCAGCAATCAGATTCCCCATCGGCCAGGCGATGGTGTCGGGGTTTGCCGGCAAAACCGGCACAACAGGGTAGGGGCGTGCCTGGATGTCGCCCACCGGATGGTCGTTCACCAGGATGCTGCCGTAGCCATTCACGAACGTGGTACGCGATGAATGCCAGAGGAAGCGACTTTTAACTGTTTTACGCGTGGTGTCGACGCTGTTCTTTACAAATCGTATGAAGGAGAAATTCAGATCGGTTGCCTCCATCGATTCCTGCGTGCGGTTGGCCACGAAGACACCCGACGACAGGTTCTTGGCTGCATATCCTGTGATGATTGGCATCAGGGGCGTCAGGTAAAGATATCCACCCAATAGAATGCTTAGGATAAGAACTGGCAAAATAATGCGTACTCTTTTCATGGGAACAGGAGATTAAACTATCAACAAAGATAGATAAAAAAAGCAGGATGTTTTACTCACCCTGCTTC
>JADMKJ010000206.1:30967-63486 GCA_015478855.1 Proteiniphilum sp. | reverse complement strand
TGGGATGTGGGATGTGGGATTTGGGATGTGGGATTTGGGATGTGGGATGTGGGATGTGGGATGTGGGATGGATTACTCCACCCTGGCAATACGATAGAGCCTGCCTGCATCGGTGACGGCATAGAGAGCACCGTCATTGCCTGTGCCCACATCGCGGAAACGTTGTCCTTCACTCTCCAGCAGACGTTCTTCCCCCACCACCTTGTTATCTTTGATCACAAGCCGGGCAATATGCTTACTGCTTAAACCGCCGATAAAAAGATTATTCTCCCATTCGGGTATATCTGCCGAGGTGTAAAATGTCATGCCACTTGGTGACTGGACAGGATCCCAGTAGTAGACAGGTTGCTCCATCCCCTCTTTTTGGGTGATGCCATCGCCTATGATATCACCGTTGTATTCAATACCGTAGGTGATGGTAGGCCAGCCATAGTTGATTCCCGGTTTAATCAGGTTCACCTCATCGCCTCCACGTGGTCCCATCTCACTCATCCACAGTTCACCAGTCACGGGATGAATATCCAGTCCCTGTGGGTTTCTATGCCCATAACTGTATATCTCCGGCAGCGCTCCTGTCGTATCAACAAAGGGATTTCCCGGTACAGGCTGCCCCTCGCTGGTGATGTAGAGGACCTTACCATGGGCGGTGTTCAGTTTTTGGGCGTTGGGACGGGTTGCCCTGTCGGAACGTTCGCCTGTTGAAACAAAAATATTCCCTTTTTTATCGAAGAGAAGGCGGCTGCCAAAGTGCATACTGTTATCAAAGTAAGGTATGGCACGAAAAATGATCCGGAAATTCTCAATTTGTTTTTCGTCTTCGGAGAGCCTTCCTTTACCCACAGCCGTGAGTGATCCTTGCGGTGTGCTTTCGGCGAAAGTGAAGTAAAGCATCCTGCTAGTCGTGAAATCGGGCGCCGGAGCGACATCAAGCAGTCCTCCCTGTCTCCTGTCATCTACTTTCGGGAAACCGGTGATGGGTTCACTGAGCGTTCCTGTTGTAGTGGCAATACGCAGTGATCCTGCCTTTTGTGTGATCAGCAGGCGTCCATCGGGTATAGAGGTGACAGCCCAGGGGGAGGATAAATCTTCAGCGATCACCTGCACATCGTAGGGTGTGGTTGTCCTCACACCCCCAATGCGTGTCTGACCCTCAAAAGCCGGTTCGTAACCGGTGTTGGGCGATTGTGTCTCTACAGGGGGTAGTGATCCTGTCACCGGACCCTGATCCTGTATATCTTCTGATTCTCTTTTGCTCTTCTGGTCATCGCAGGAGGCAGAAAGAAGTAAAAAAGCCGATAAAATGAGTAAGGTAAATCTCAGATAATTCATAGAATTGACATTTTGATATTTTAATATTGATTCAATACAGCAATTGATGCCCGTATATGGAAGTATAACAATCACTTATTGTCTATTGTTCGGTATCTCTCTCTCTATCCATTTCGATCGATCGGGTGGCGTGGGAGCAGTGATCTGCTTACGTGGGATGGCTTTGAGCTCATCGAGCAGTTCCTCCACAGCCTTCTCTATGGATGGGTCGTTACCACTGGCCAGCTCTTCGGGACGGTCAACTACTTCAATGTCGGGATAGACACCAATACCCTCGATGATCCACTCACCATTCTCATCGTAGATGCCGAAGCGTGGTACGGAGATATAACCGCCATCTACCAGACGGGCGTTGCCGGAGATACCTACCAGACCTCCCCATGTACGTGAACCTATCAGCTTCCCTTCGCCGGTCTTGCGGAAAAAGTAGGGGAAAGCATCTCCACCTGATGAAGAGTAGCCGTTGATGAGCATCACCTTGGGTCCGTCATGCGCGATACCCGGTGACTTCATCGGTTGCGACAATCCATTACGATGCCAGTAGACCAGTGTGCGACGGTTGAGCAGGTCAATCATCCTGTCGGGGATGAAGCCTCCACCATTATAGCGGTCGTCAATGATCAGTGCCTCCTCGTGGTTATAGGCCAGCATCCCTTTAAAGAGCTCGCGATTCCCTTCGATGGCTGTGTTGGGCACATGTATATAGCCGATCCTGCCGTCGGAGAGCTTATCGACCAGAGCACGGCGACTGTTCACCCAGTTGAGGTACCTCAGCTCCTGTTCACCGGTGATGGTCTTCACGGTATAGCTCTCCGCACCTGAGGCCAAGGGGGTGCTGTTGACGGTCAGCTCCACATGCCGTCCACCCATGTTCTCAAGCAGTTCGTAGGGATTCTCGACGGTGGTGAGATCGCGTCCGTTAATGCTGATGATGTAGTCCCCCTCCTTCACATTGACTCCACTCGCGGTGAGTGGTGAGCGGCGTTGCTCGTTCCAGTTCTCTCCCGGGTAGATCTTTCTGATCCGGTAACGTCCGACGGAAAGATCAGCTTCCAGCTCTGCGCCCAGCAGCCCACCGTTGATTCGATCCACCCGATCAATATCACCCCAGTCCACATATGCATGGCCGGTGTTGGTCTCACTCACCACCTCGTTGAGGATATAGTCGAGGTCGAACCGGCTCGGAACATGGGGCAGCAGTGTTCCGTACTTCTTTTCAATCTCCTTCCAGTTAAGACCATGCATATTGTTCACATAGAAGTAATCACGGAATATACGGAAGGCATCATTGTAGATCTGGTTCCACTCTTTACGTGGATCGATCTTCATGGTGAGGTTATCCAGGTTGATGGTTTCGTTATTGTTTATTTGTCCCGGCTGATTTTTGGCTACTGCATATCCGGATCCCTTGCGATAGATAAACGATTTACCGTCGGCAGCGAGGATGCCGCTGGCAGTGCCTTCGAGGATCTCCTCCGTTTTCTCCTCTTTGATATTGTATCGCATGATCTTATTGCCCGGGCTATAGAGCAATCCCTCCTCCACGGCACCGATGATACGATAACTGCCGGCCTCCATGGGCAGCACCTCAATGCGGCTCTGGATATCATTGAGATCGATCACCACCTTCACCTCACTGGATGACGCTTTGTCGTCATCATTTTTTTTGTCGGTCTCCTCATCACCTTGTTCGAATGGTTCACTATCCTCCTTGTATGGGGTGAGGGTGGTGCCGTCGTCGCGAAGTGGTAACGCGAAGATACGTGTGGCGTTGTTATAGAGGTAGTCGAATTCGAAACTGCTGAAAGCAAGGTTGAATTCACGGTTGGAAAGGAAGAAGAGATATCTGCCGTCACGACTGAAGACAGGGTTACCGTCGGAGTAAGAGGCATCGGTGATCTGGTGTTTCTCACCTGTGGAGAGACGATAAAGCCATAATGCCGACTGGTAGTTGGGCGATGGCTTGCTGTAAGCGACCCACTCACCGTCGGGCGAGAAGCTGTAGTCGTTGATCTCTTCAGCGGTGGCTTCATCGATCACGCGTTGCCTGCCGCTGGCGATATCCACCAGCCAGAGCTTCATGGTACGGTCGCTGTAAGCCAGGTGGCTGCTGCGTGGTGACCACTCAACGGTGTGCTTCCATGCAGCGGAGCCGTGTGTGACCTGTCTCGGCTCCGCGCCCTCGCTGTTCCCGAGGAGGTAGAGCTCATACTCACCCGTGGCGTCGGAGTAGTAGGCGATCTGTTTGCCGTCGGGCGACCACGAGGGAGAGATCTCGCGTACTCCCTGTGTTTGTGTCAGGTTCCTGATCTCACCCTTCTCCACCGGCACGGAGAAGATATCGCCACGGGCTTCAAAGAGTGCCCTCTTGCCGGTGGGTGAGAGGCTGTAGCTGCCAACATGCATCTTCACATTCTTAAAGGAGGAATGCAGGTGAGGGTTGTCGTAATGAATAGCGACTGTGACCCTGCGGCTGTCACCTGACGCCAGATCGAGCAGGTAGAGGTGCCCACCGTTCTCATAGACCAGCCTGCCGTTGTCACCGGAGGGCCACATCACATCGAAATCGGTATGTCGGGTTACCTGCACCTCTTCACCACTCAGCAGGTCATGACGCCAGATATTGAGACGCGTGTCACGGTCGGAGGCATAGTAGATATGGTCACCCTCCCATACCGGCCACTGGTCGCTACCAGCCCAGTGAGTGAGCTGCTTTGCCCTGTTGCTGGTGAGGTCATAACTCCATAGTTCTGTGGCACGTCCTCCTTTGTATCGTTTCCAGGTGCGGAATTCACGGTCCACCGGGGTAAAGCAGAGCTGTGACCCGTCGGGAGAGAAGCTGGCGAACCCGCCGTTCACGATGGGGAGCGGTTCCTCAAACCCTCCATCGATGCTGATGGTGAAGTAACGGCCGTTACGGTCACCGAAGCTGGTGCGGTTTGCACGGAAGAGGATGCGGCGGCTGTCTGGTGTCCAGTCGAGCACCACATTGTCGAAACCGCCCCTGGGGGGCATCTCACCAACGGCGTTGTAGAAGGTAAGCTGGCGTGCAGTGCCCCCTTCGGAGGGCATCACCCATACCTGTCTGCTGCCCGAATATTCGGCAGAGAAGGCGATCCACTTACCGTCGGGTGAGATCTTCGGGAACAGCTCGATACCGGCGTGTGACGTTACCCTTTTGGCGGTGCCGCCGGCAGCACCTACCGTCCATATATCTCCGGCGTAAACGAATGTGATCAGGTCACCGTTGATATCGGGATAACGCATCATGCGCGCGTCATCAATGGCGGCAGCCTGCATAACAGTGAGGCCTGTAACAAGAAGAATGATCAGTTTTTTCATAAAATGGTTCTAATTCCGGTTTTCAGAGGCTGCTGTTGAGAATTTCGCGTGTCATGTCACCTGTAACGTTTTGATTTTCACCGTAGGCCGCATCCCGTTCATTGAAGCGGCGGGCGATCGTCTCGATGGTCTCTTTTCCTATACCCTCTTCCGACAGGCGTGTGGTCAGTCCCAGCGATCGATAGAACGCTTCGGTCATCTCTATCGCCTTGTCTGCACGTTCATCTGCAGATCCCTCTGTGATGCCGAAAATGCGCTCTCCGTATTGCAGCAGCTTCTCTTTTTTTTGTTCTTTCAGTACTCTCAGTGTACCAGGCATCACAATGGCCAGTGAGTGGCCATGAGTCGTACCGTGCAGCGCAGTGAGCTCATGTCCTATCTGATGGGTGGCCCAGTCCTGGGTGATGCCCATGCGGATGAAATCATTCAGTGCCAGCGTAGCCGAAAGCATATAGTCGGCCATCAGGTCGTAGTTCCGCGGATCTTTCTTAATCTCCGGTGCGATCTCTTTGACCGATAGCAACACACCCTCGGCCCAGCGGTCCATGATACGTGATTGCCCCGGTGTGGTGAGATATTGTTCCAGCACATGAGTGAAGGCATCAGCCAGTCCGCAGGCGATCTGATGGTCGGAGAGTGAGTAGGTCACCTCCGGGTCGAGAATGGAGAACGCAGGATAGTTGCCGAAGAAACCATATTTCTCCTGTGTCTCCGCTCTGGAGATGACAGCTGCACCGTTCATCTCTGATCCGGTGGCGGGGACGGTCATCACTGAGGCGAAGGGGATCTGTTTTTCAGCAATTCCCTTCAGTACGATATCCCATGCATCCTCGTCGGAGGCTATCCCGGCTGCGATGAGCTTGGTGCCGTCGAGCACCGATCCTCCACCTACGGCGAGAAGATAATTGATGTTGTTTTCCTTCCCTATCTGAATGGCTCTCCTGAGTGTCTCCACCTGAGGGTTGGCCTCAATTCCCCAGAACTCAACGTAGTTACGACCCCTGAGAGCTTCTTTCACCTGATCATACAATCCATTTCTTGTCACGCTGCCACCACCGAAGGTGAGCATCAGGTTTATATCATCGGGCAACAGCTCCGATAATTTCGCAATTTGCCCTTTTCCGAAAACCAGCCTGGTCGGATTTTGAAAGATAAAATTGTTCATACGTATTATATATTATCTGATAATTTTTAGGTTTCTGTTTGTTTCCATTGAACATCCACAAAAATTAATTGTTCATCATCTAGGATGGAAAGTAATATGGGCTCAATACGCATATATACGCTGGATGAATATATCTATCCCAAGTTCAGGGCGAAGATCGTCAGTTTGTACCTGCATGCTTTCACCACGGGTGAGTATGCGCAGTATATTGCCCCGGAGAGTGCCGAAAGCACGTTGGATGCGCTGGTGCGGAGAGGTTTCGGAAAGATGGCTTTTATTGATGAGAGGCTTGTGGGGCTGCTGCTATGTCACCCCTTATCATACGATAAGGATTTCCCGGCAGCTGATCACCCCCGTATCCCGGTGGCGAACAGTATCTATATCTCTGAGGTGATGGTGCATACCCACGAGCGGGGAAAAGGGATTGCTTTGAAGATGATCAGCGACCTGCTGATGTCACTTCCTGACACCTTCACGGATATTGTCATCCGTGTGTGGGAGAAGAACGAACCCGCATTATCGCTCTACAGGAAGCTGGGCTTTGAACCATTTTATTCCATCATACAGACGAAGCACCGTTCACCGGAGGAGACGTTCGAGATGAAGAAGATCTACCTTCACAAAGCCCTGATCCCCGGTGAGAGGTGAGAAAAAAGTATAAGAGTATAAATAAATGTATAGCAAGAACAGTGTAGGATAATAATTATTTTAATCATGATCAAAGAGTTAATTACGAAAACAATCGATTTAGGTTCAGGGTCAGCAGAAGAGAAACGTCAGGAGATACGTGATTATTTCCTGAAAACCTGGACGATAGACGAACTATTATACAGACAGTTGAAATCGGACGATGTGTTTTATCATCGTGGTGATCCGTTGCGGCACATTGTTCTTTTCTATCTGGGACATACGGCCGTATTTTTTATCAACAAGCTCTTTCTGGCAAAGATCATTGAGAGGCGTATCAACCCGAAGTTCGAATCGACATTTGCCATCGGCGTGGATGAGATGAGCTGGGATGATCTTGATAACAACCATTACGACTGGCCACCTGTCTCTGAGGTGAGAGAGTATCGTGATCAAGCGAAGAAGGTGATCCTCGATGTGATCGACAATGCACCGCTGGAGCTGCCGATAGACTGGGAGAGTCCTTTCTGGATTGTGATGATGGGGATTGAGCATGAGCGTATACACCTGGAGACATCATCGGTGCTCATTCGTCAGCTGCCACTCGATCTGGTGCGGCCGGATCTGTTCGGCGAGCGATGTACCACAGTCGGTGATGCACCCGAGAATGAACTTATCCCTGTCTCGGGAGCAATTATGCGGTTAGGGAAGCCGTTTGATTATCCCCTTTACGGATGGGATAATGAATATGGAGCATATGAGGAGGAGGTTGCCGCTTTCAAGGCGGCGAGGTACCTCACCTCCAATGGCGAGTTTCTGGCATTCGTGGAGGACAATGGCTATGAAACGGAAGCCTACTGGACCGAGGAGGGATGGCGCTGGCGTAACTTCAAAGAGGCGACGATGCCTCTCTTCTGGCGCAGGAAGGATGATGGTTACCGGCTGAGGCTGGTGGCTGAAGAGATTGAGATGCCCTGGAACTGGCCGGTGGAGGTGAACTACCTCGAGGCAAAAGCCTTCTGTAACTGGAAGAGCGCCAGGACAGGCAGAAATTTCCGACTGCCTACGGAGGCGGAGTGGTATCGCCTGCACAAAGCAGCGAAGCTGACCGATGTGACAGAGTGGGAGCAGGCTCCCGGTAACATCAACCTGGAATATTTCACATCACCCTGTCCGGTGGATACCTTTGAGCAGGGCGGTTTCTTCGATGTGATCGGTAACGTATGGCAATGGACGGAGACACCTATCACCGGTTACCCGGGCTTCAGGGTCCATCCCACGTATGATGATTTCTCCACACCCACCTTCGATGGCAAACACAACCTCATCAAGGGAGGTTCATGGATCTCCACGGGCAATGAAGCCACCATCCACTCCCGTTATGCTTTTCGCAGACATTTCTACCAGCATGCCGGATTCCGCTATATCGAGTCGGACGCACCATTGCATATTCAACAGGCCGATTACGTGACGGAGGAGGATCTGACCCTCTCCTGTGAGAACAACTGGGGGGATGCTTTCACCGGGGATCCCATCTTTGGGGTGCAGCTGGCGAAACTGGCAGGTGAGCTGTTGCCTGAGAACCCGGGGGCACGTATTCTCGATCTCAACGCCGACACAGGACGTCTCGCATTTGAGTTGGCAAGAAACTACAGCGATGTGACCGCACTCGATTTCACGGCACGCATGATTCGCATCCCCGTACAATTACAAGAGCAGGGATACGTCCGTTACACGATGAAAGATGAGGGTGAGCTGGTATTTTACAGGGATGTGGTGTTGTCCGATTACGGTCTCTCGGAGACAAAAGAACAGATCCTATTCATGCAGGCTGATGCGATGAACCTGAAACCCAACTATTCGGGTTACGACCTGATCATCGTCCCCAACCTGCTGGAGGAGCTGAGTGACCCGTTACTATTCCTGTCAGAAATTCACACACGCCTGAATGAGAACGGTTATCTGCTGCTGGCCTCAGACTACGAATGGGATGATGAAATGACACCGCGTGATAAATGGCCGGGAGGGTTCAAGAAAGATGGTGAGCCGGTGACATCACTCGACGGGATCAAGGATGCGCTGGCACCCCACTTCGATCTCTGCCGTGATCCGCAGGATCTACCCTTAACACTAAAAAAATCCTCCCGCACCACCGAAAAACGATTGGTGCAGGTGACTGTATGGAAGATGAGAGGGTGATTATTCATTAAACCAGCGGGTGAGCGCGTTGAACACATTCTCAACTTCATTTCTCTTCTTCACTTTTATATTTTTAGAGGGGACAAGCACCCTGAGACCCTTGTGAATGATCTTCACATTGACATTCTTGTCCGTTCGCACCGGCTCGCCGTCAACATGCATCAGCCCGGCTTTAGTACGTTTGATTGTCAGCTCACGGGTGATAAGGGTGGTCATCTTACTGTTCTTGTCGATGTTTTTCGTGAAAAGCTGCAGCGTTGTCTGGGGTATCTCCAGCGCATTGAGCGGCTTAAGGATGGAGACGTTCATCTTCCCGTCGTCCATGCTCGCACCCGGAGCTATATAGGCCTCATTGCCGTACTGTGATGCGTTGGCACAAGTGAGCACAAAAGCCCGTTCGGTGATGGTACCCTCATCGTGGGTGATCTCATACTCCTCCGATTTGAAATCGACGGCACTCTCCAGTATGTTCCGCACATAACCCAGCGGACCCCGTTTCTTCTCCTCGGCAAATCTGTCGCTGATGAAAGCATCGAATCCGAAACCGCAGGTACAGAAAAAAATATGGTCGTTGGCCACACCATAATCAATAGTGCGGCTGTTGCCTTTAAGGATGATATCGATGGCTTTCTCTGAATCCATCGGTATGTTGAGCTCCCTCGCCAGCCCGTTGCCGGAGCCAAAAGGGATGATGCCCAGCGTTGTGTCGGTGTTTACAAGTACTTTGGCTACCTCGTTCACCGTACCGTCTCCACCCGCAGTGAGCACATAGTTGAACCTGTTCTTCACCGCTTCCCTGGCAATCTCTGTGGCATGATCGGGGTAGCCTGTGATACGGATGATCACATCGAATTTAGTCTGATCGAATGCGGCAGCCACCTCCTCAGGGATGTTCTTCTTTGATTCAGTGCCCGATACCGGGTTAATGATGAGGCACACTTTTTCTTTTTTCATATGATATAACAGATATTTTACTTAGAACAGTTGGACGATCATTTTTGTTTTAACCCTTTTTATTTGTCGCTTCGTCCATTGTTGCTTACTTTTGCACACAAAAATAATGTGTAGCCTATGTTGCAATCCGATAGTTTAATTTTTGACATGGATGGTACCCTTTGGGACAATGTGAATTCATATGTGATCTCATGGAATGAAGGACTGCAACAAAGAGGATATCAAAAACAGGTCACCCGTGACAACATACTGGGACTGATGGGCAAGGAAGCCCGTGTGATGCTGGAATCCATCCTTCCCGGGGCCACTGCCGGTGAGCAGGATCTTTTATTTGATGCGGTCATCGCGGAATATCAGAAGCTGCTTGATGATATGAACCCGGTCATTTATGAAGGGGTGCATGAAGGCCTGAAGCAGCTGTCGGAGAAATACCCTCTTTTCCTCCTCAGTAACTGTGAGGAGGGGGGACTGGTGAATTTCATGCATCACACAAGGACAACCTCTTTCTTCGTCGATTATATGGAGCACGGGATGAATCTGAAACCCAAGCACCATAACCTGCAGTTGCTTATGGAGAAACATGGCTTGAAAGCACCTGTATACATAGGTGATACCGAATCCGATAGTGCTCAGTCCATGATGGCAGGGGTTCCTTTTGTATTTGTGTCGTACGGTTTTGGTGCGACGGAGAACTATTCACTGAAGTTTGATTCATTCAACGCGTTAACAGCCTATTTCCTGAATCAATAGAGCAAGCCTATGAAACCCACTTTTGTCCTGGTAGTGATAGTTGTCTATTTCGCACTGCTCATGCTTATCTCCTGGCTCACAAGCAGGAAAGGATCGGGTAACGATGCTTTCTTCCGTGCCAACAAATCATCAAAATGGTTTGTCGTAGCCATTGCCATGATTGGCACATCCATCTCGGGTGTCACCTTTGTTTCTGTTCCCGGCATGGTGAGGAACCTGGATATGACCTACATGCAGATGGTGCTTGGGTTCTTTTTCGGGTACCTGGTGATTGCCTACGTGTTGCTGCCACTCTATTACCGGCTGAATCTCACTACCATATATGGCTATCTGGATCAGCGCTACGGACCCAGATCATACAAGACAGGCGCCTGGTTTTTCCTGCTCTCTAAAATCGTGGGGGCCGCAGCCAGGCTTTATCTGGTGGCCTTCATCCTGCAAACGCTGGTGTTCGATGCATGGGGGGTGCCTTTCGTGGTGACGGTGGTGGGTATCATCCTGATCATCTGGCTCTACAGCCACAAGAGCGGCATCAAGACCATTATCTGGACCGACTGGCTGCAGACGCTGCTATTCATCTCTGCGCTTGTGTTGATTGTCTGGCAGTTATCTTCAAAAATGGGGATGAGCCTGGGTGAGGTGGCCACCACAATCAGAGAGAGCAGTCATTCACGTATTTTTGTTTTTGACGACTGGCAGAGTACGCAGTATTTCTTTAAACAGTTCTTCAGCGGTATGTTTATCACCATCGTCATGACAGGGCTGGATCAGGATCAGATGCAGAAGAACCTGACCATCTGTACACTGAAGGATGCACAGAAGAATGTGGTCTCTTACGGCTTTGCCTTTGCCCCGATCAACTTCCTCTTTCTTTGCCTGGGTGTGCTCCTGATCATATTTGCTGAGCAGAACGGTATCGCCCTGCCTGACATATCGGATAACATACTGCCACTGATCGCAAGTGATTACCTCGGATCTGTTGTATTCGGTATTTTCGTGGTGGGTATCGTCGCTGCTGCTTTTTCGAGTGCTGATTCAGCGCTCACGGCGCTCACCACCTCCTTCTGTGTGGATATTCTGAACATGAAATCCATCTCCCGGTCGAAAGAGCAGGAGTTGAAGGATATCAGCACGAGACGGATTGTGCATGTGGCTATCAGCATCGTTTTTGTGGTGATAATCATGCTGATAGAAGCGATTGGATCGGATAGCATCATCAATGCGATCTACAAGCTTGCATCATACACCTACGGACCTCTGCTTGGCCTCTACGTTTTCGGCCTCTACACCAAAGTGAAACCGGTGGACCGTTATGTACCCCTCGTGGCTGTTGCGGCACCGCTGCTCTGCTTTGCAGGTGAGTTCGCGATGAAGCAGCTGTTCGGTTATCAGGTAGGCTATGAGCTGTTGCTGATGAACGGTCTGCTCACCGGATTGGGGCTTTGGGCAATAACAGTTAGAAATAAAACAAAAATAGCGTAACATATGATTATTCAATCAGCTGAGTTCATCATCAGCAATACCGATTACCGCTTATGTCCGCAGGACGGCAGGGCGGAATATGCTTTCATTGGCCGCTCCAACGTTGGGAAATCATCGTTGATCAACATGCTCACCGGCCGTAAGGGGCTGGCACTTACATCATCCACACCGGGGAAGACGATGCTTATCAACCATTTTCTGATCAACGGGGAGTGGTATCTGGTGGATCTCCCCGGCTATGGATATGCCCGCAGAGGGAAAGAGGGGAGAGATAAGCTCCGTATCATCATTGAGGATTATATCATGGAACGGGAGGCGATGGTGAACCTTTTTGTGCTGATTGATTCGCGTCATGAGCCACAGAAGATTGATATTGAGTTCATGGAGTGGCTCGGTGAGAACGCTGTTCCTTTTACCATTGTCTTTACCAAAGGAGACAAGCTGGCCGGAGGACGCCTGCAGGTGAACGTGAATGCCTATAAAGAGAAGCTGCTGGAGAGCTGGGAGGAGCTGCCACCCATCTTCGTCACCTCGGCAGAGAAGGGACAGGGCAGGGAGGAGCTGCTGGGCTATATCGAACAGATCAACCGCACCCTCTGAACAGGGTTTAGCGAACTGTGCCCCCTGCTATGTCGAGCAGTTCGTTAGTGATGGTTTGCTGGCGCAGCTTGTTGTATTCAAGCTTCAGCTCATCAATCAGGTTATCGGCATTGTCGTTGGCTATCAGCATGGCCGTCATGCGGGCTGCATGCTCTGAGGTGGCCGAGTCGATGAGTACGGTATAAAGTTTCAGCTGGATCACCTTGGGAAGCAGTTCCTGTAGTAGAGAATCCCTGTCGGGTTCCACGATGTAATCATTTTTCAAGTCATCCTCTTCACCTGCCGGCAACGCTATAGGCAGGAATGTCTCCTGCACCACCTCCTGCGTTCCCTTGCTTTTGTAGTGGTGGTAGATCAGCTCCACCCTGTCGATCTCCCCCGTGATGTACAACTGCATCAACTCCTGCGCGATCTTCCGTATTGGCTGATAGGAGGGTTTGGCGGCGATGGTGTCAAATTCACCTGCTGCCACCATCCCCATCTTCCGCACCGCTTTGGCCACCTTACCACCGATGGGATAGATCAGGATGTTCTCTCTGCCCAGAGGGAGGTACTCCTCCACAACAGATGTGAGCTTTACAGTGATATTGTCGTTGAAACGACCTGCCAGACCGGTGTTGGAAGTGAATGCCACGATGGCCACACGCTTGACATCGCGTTGTTGTGTGTAGGGCGACAGGAACTCCTTTTCACCCTGCAGCAACAGCTGTAACATATGGTACAGCTCCTGCTCATAAGGGTAAAGGGTCTGGATGAGCTGTTGTGTTTTAAGCAGCTTTGCGGATGAGACCATCATCATGGCGGTGGTGATCTTCCGGGTGGAGTGAACCGACTGTAACCTGCTTTTTATCTCTTTAAGTAGTGCCATTGTTGTTTAATATTGCATCGATTCAATGGTGTCAGTTGCCACACGTTCAATGATTTTACCCATGGCATCGTTCATGATACCCTCTTTGAGACGGTTCAGCAGATCGTCACGGTGTTTCAGCTCCATGGTGGCCAGAAACTCCTTCTCAAAACGATGCACCTCCAGCAGCGGGATCTTCTTTAACAGGCCGTGGGTGCCGCAGTAAAGAATGGCAATCTGATGTTCTACACTCATGGGTGTGTGTACCGGCTGTATCAGTAGCTGTTCGTTCTTCTGTCCCTTGTCGATGGTCATCATGGTGACCGCATCCATGTCACCACCAAACTTGGTGAAAGCAGCCAGCTCCTGGTATTGCGCCTGGTCGATCTTCAGCGATCCGGCCACCTTCTTCATCGCTTTCACCTGTGCGTTGCCCCCCACACGGGAGACAGAGATGCCGACGTTGATAGCAGGTCGTACTCCCTTGTTGTAGAGATCAGCTTCCAGGAAGATCTGACCGTCGGTGATGGAGATCACATTGGTGGGGATATAGGCAGATACATCACCCGCCTGTGTCTCGATGATGGGCAGCGCGGTGAGTGATCCTCCACCCTTCACCCGGTCATGCAGGCAGGTAGGTAAATCGTTCATTTGTGTCACTACATCCTGCTGTGAGATCATGCTGGCAGCACGCTCCAGCAGGCGTGAATGGAGGTAAAAGATATCACCGGGGTAGGCTTCGCGTCCCGAGGGACGGCGCAGGATCAGCGACACCTCCCGGTAGGCTACCGCCTGCTTGGAGAGATCGTCATAGACCACCAGGGCATGGCGCCCCGTATCACGGAAATATTCACCCACGGCAGCACCGGCAAAGGGAGCGATGTAACGCAGGGCTGCCGAGTCGGATCCGCTGGCTGCAATCACGATGGTATAATCCATAGCCCCATGGTCGGTGAGTGTTTTCACAAGGGAGGCTACGGTAGATCCCTTCTGGCCGATAGCCACATAGATGCAATAGACCGGATCACCCTCATCGAAGTTCTGCCGCTGGTTGAGGATGGTGTCGATGGCGATGCTCGACTTGCCGGTCTGGCGGTCACCGATGATCAGCTCCCGCTGGCCCCGTCCGATGGGGATCATCGCATCCACCGCCTTGATGCCTGTCTGCAATGGCTTGTTCACCGGCTGGCGGAAGATGACACCGGGCGCCTTGCGCTCCAGGGGCATCTCCAGCAGCTCACCCTTCACAGCTCCCTTGCCATCGATCGGTTCGCCGGTGGGAGCGATCACCCTTCCCAGCATCCCTTCTCCCACACGGATGGAGGCGACGTGGCCGGTACGCTTCACGATGAAGCCCTCTTTCACATCACTGGTGGACCCCAGCAGGATAGCTCCCACGTTGTCCTCCTCGAGGTTCATCACGATGGCCTGCATGCCGTTATCGAATAGCAGCAGCTCGCTCGACTCGGCGTTGCGCAGTCCGTAGATACGCACCACGCCATCACTGACGCTGATGACCACCCCGGTCTCATCGTACTTGATATCGGTATCAAGACCCTCGAGTTGCATGCGTAGTATATCAGACACCTCACTTATTTTGATTTCGTTGTTTGCCATGTTCAATTCATTGTTTCATCTTGTTTCAATGGACGCATCCAGGATCCTGAACCTGTTGCGGATGCGGGATAGTTCGCCGGCCACGCTGGCATCCCAGCGGTAATCATCGAGGTAGAGGATGAAACCGCCAATGATGGCGGGATCAACCACCGGCTCCACCTCCAGCCTGCCGCCGACGATCTTCCTTATATGTTCGATAAACCGTTTTTCTGTTTTCTCATCGATCGGTATAGCCGTGATAAGCCTGCCATACTGGATGTTAAAACGATCGCGATAGAGCTCCGTGTAGCGTAGGGCGATATAGTGGATCAGCTCCTCCCGTTCGTTCTCCATGATCAACCCGAGCATCCGCTCCAGCGAGGGAGGCAGATCACCCCCGCTGGCGGTACGCAGGAGGAAGATCTTCTTCTCTCTTGTGTTGACCGCTCCGCTGAGTGCCCGGCGCAGTGCAGGCTGTTCGATGAACATGGCGGCAAGGGTCTTCATCCTGTGATAGACCTCCTGCTGCTCTCCCGATGCGATGGCATGGTCCAGCAGTGCTTTGGCGTAACGGGTGGAGATGAGTCCGGTGTTCATCGTCGTCAGGATTTGGAAATATCTACTTCGTCCAGCAGGCGGTCGATCATCTTCATCTGCTCCTGCTCATCGCCCAGTCGCTCACGCAGGATTCGCTCAGCCAGCTGCACTGAGAGGGTCGAGACCTCGCGACGGATGGTGCGCAGCGCCTCTTCCCTTTCGGCCTCGATCCTACTGCGGGCGGCTGCCAGCATCTTCTCCGATTCGGCGGCCGCACCGGCGCGCGCCTCCCCGATCAGTTGCTCCTTGAGCCGTGTGGTCTCTTTCAGGATAGCATGTTGCTCCCTGCGGGCTTCAGTCAGCAACCGCTCGCCGGTCTCCACGACCTTGCCCAGCTCCTCCTGAGCTTCGCGGGCAGCCCGGATAGATGCCTCGATGTAGTTCTTCCTTTTCTCAACCGCCTTGAGGATCACCGGGAACCCATACCTGACCAATATCAGGAGGACGATCCCGAAAGAGATCATCATCCAGAAGAGCAGTCCCGGTTCGGGTGTCAATAACGACATAGTGCAGTCAGGTTAAAGGATGAAACCACACACGACAATGGCAAACAGCGCCACCCCTTCGATGAGGGCTGCCGAGATGATCATGGTGGTGCGGATGTCGGCGGCCGCCTCCGGCTGGCGGGCGATGCCCTCGAGGGCCGACTGGCCAATTCTGCCAATACCGAAGGCTGCTGCCATCACGGCCACTCCTATGGCCACGGCCAAACCCAACGTGCTCAACGCTTCATGCTGTATCTGCAGCATCACTGATAATAGTTCCATACGATTTGTTTAATTGTTTAGTGATTGATATCTTGTAATGAATTTTGTTCTATTTGTTTGGTTTTTTTATTTGTCGGCGTGTGCTCACCACTGCGGGCAGCATGTGGCTCCACCCGTGCCAGGCCAATGAAGACAGCCGACAGCAGCGTGAAGACGTAGGCCTGGATAAAAGCCACCAGCAACTCTACAAAATTGATGAATACAGTGAACAGCACCGATGCGGCCGTCATGGAGGCGTTGATGGTGGATCCCAGGCTTACCGATACAAAAATCAGTGAGGTGAGTCCCAGCACGATGGCGTGTCCTGCCATGATGTTGGCGAAGAGACGGATCATCAGCGCAAAGGGTTTGGTGAACAGACCTACCACCTCGATGATCGGCATCAGAGGAAAAGGGACCTTCAGCCATACCGGCACATCGGGCCAGAATATCTCCCGGTAATATTCTCTCGATCCGGTGAAGTTGACCACCAGGAAGGTGGTGACGGCCAGCACCAGGGTGACGGCAATGTTGCCGGTCACGTTGGCCCCTCCCGGGAAAAGAGGGATCAACCCCAGCAGGTTGTTTATCAGGATGAAGAAGAAGAGGGTCAGCAGATAGGGGGAGTAGCGTGCGTAATCCTTGCCCACTGTTGGTTTGATCAGCTCATCTTCAATCATCACCACTGCCATCTCCATCAGGCCGGCAAGTCCCTTTTTTGGTTTCAGCGGGTCACGGCTGACGCTGCGTGCAGCGGCGAGGACCAGCAGGATCAGCAGCAGTGAACTGAACAGCAGCGAAGCGGCATTTTTGGTGAGGGAGAGATCGAGGGGTCGGCTGTCGGCTCCATCGTGCCTGACCTCCACGATCTTACCGGCATACCTTCCTTCGGAAGCGATCCTGAAACCGTGATAGCTCTCTTCACCATGATGGAGGCGGGAGGATAGAAAGAGGTGCCAGCCGCTCCTCTGGCTGCGTAGAATCACAGGGAGGGGGATGGAGAGATCTTTCTCTCCGTTACCCGTGATGTGCCACTCGTAGCTGTCGGCCAGGTGGTGCAGGATCATCTCCTTCACGTTGAGCTCATCTCCACCAGCGACCTCCTTGCTTACCGGAAGAGCGGCAGCGGTAGCGGCAGAGAACAACAGGGTGATAATGATCAGTGCTGTGAGGGTGATGCTGCGTCTCATAGTTCAAAAGGCTCTTTAGGCGGTTTGTCGTGATCAGACTTGTATTTGATGTACTTCTCCATTCGCAGGTAGATGTAGGTCTCCCATACCAGGTCGATCAGATAGAAGATGATGAAGATGATGACGAAGCTGCGGATACCAGCCTTGTGAATGAACCAGTAGATGAGGATGGTAATGAAGGAGACAAACACCTTGATCACCTTCAGCAACATGTAGAGGTTCACCATCTTCACCGGATGGGTGATTGCCGAACGGCGAAACTGTGTGATGAAGATGATCCCCAGCAGGTAGAAGAAAAGAGGGATGACAACATACCCTTTTGCCTGCAGTGCCGGGAAATAGGCTACAGTCAGCAACCAGACACCCACACCGGTGACAGCCATCACTACGGTGTGAATAATTAGAAAATTGATGATCAGTTTTTTCATTTTTTGTCTGTTTCTTTTTTTCTTACAGCGTCAATGCAAACGGTAATCCTGTTATCGCTCACCTCTACAAATCCCTCCTCCACGACCATCGTCTTCAGATGACCCTTTACGGAGAAGGTGATGTTGCCTCGCCGGAGCGACGAGATGAGTGGTGCATGGTTCTTCAGTATCTGAAACGAACCCATGGTGCCGGGCAGTGTCACCGATTCCACATCATCGATGTGGTACGTTTTTTCGGGTGAAAGGATATTCAGGGTCATTGTGCTGCTTCTGATTGTTCTATCAGGGCCTTGCCCTTTTCGATTGCTTCCTCAATGGTACCCACACTCATGAATGCGGTCTCGGGGTACTGATCCAGCTCCCCCTCCATGATCATCCTGAACCCCCGGATGGTGTCGGCAATGGGAACCATCACACCCGGTTGGCCGGTATACTGTTCCGCCATGAAGAAGGGTTGGGAGAGGAACCGCTGTACCTTGCGGGCACGGTTCACCGTGAGGCGGTCCTCATCGGAGAGTTCATCCATACCCAGGATGGAGATGATATCCTGCAGTTCCTTGTAGCGTTGCAGGATCTGCTTCACCTCCATCGCCGTGTTGTAGTGCTCTTCACCCACGATGGCGGAATCGAGGATGCGTGAGGAGGACTCCAGCGGATCCACTGCCGGGTAGATACCCAGTGAAGCGATCTTCCTGCTGAGCACCGTGGAGGCGTCCAGGTAGCTGAAGGTGGTGGCGGGCGCCGGGTCGGTAAGGTCATCTGCCGGCACGTAGACTGCCTGCACTGATGTGATAGAGCCGTGAATGGTGGAAGCGATACGCTCCTGCAGTGTACCCATCTCCGAAGCGAGTGTGGGCTGATAGCCTACCGCTGAGGGCATGCGTCCCAGCAGTGCCGAAACCTCGGAGCCTGCCTGCACAAAACGGAAGATGTTGTCGATGAAGAGCAGAGTGTCACTACCCTCACCACCCGCATCGCGGAACGACTCGGCTACAGCCAGCCCGGTGAGGGCGACCGATGCGCGGGCACCCGGTGGCTCGTTCATCTGTCCGAATACCAGCGTGGTCTGCGACGATTTGAGCTTCTCATAATCGATCGTGCTCAGATCCCATTTCCCCTCATCCATCCCTTGCTTAAACACCTTGCCATACTTGATCACACCTGATCCGATCATCTCCCGCAGCAGGTCGTTCCCCTCGCGGGTACGTTCACCCACTCCGGCAAAGACCGAGTAGCCGTTGTGACCCTTGGCAATGTTGTTGATCAGCTCCATG
Organism: Proteiniphilum sp.; assembly: GCA_015478855.1. Taxonomy (GTDB): domain Bacteria; phylum Bacteroidota; class Bacteroidia; order Bacteroidales; family Dysgonomonadaceae; genus Proteiniphilum. The sequence continues at coordinate 44,360 of JADMKJ010000206.1, read as the reverse complement.
ATGATCACCGTCTTACCCACACCTGCACCACCGAAGAGACCGATCTTGCCACCCTTCAGGTAGGGCTGCAACAGGTCGATCACCTTGATGCCGGTGAAGAGTACCTCCTCGGAGGTGGTCAGCTCATCAAACTTGGGTGCTTCACGGTGTATGGGGTATTGCTGTTCGCGGCTCAGCTTCTTCAAACCGTCAATGGGACGACCTACTACGTTGAGGAGCCTTCCCTTGATCTGTTCTCCTACAGGCACACTGATGGGGCGCCCGAGCGCTTTCACGGTTAAACCGCGGCGTAATCCGTCGGTACTCTCCATGGCCACCGTGCGCACGATATTCTCCCCGATATGTTGCTGTACCTCCAGGAACACCTCCTGTCCGTCGGTATGTGATACATAAAGTGCATCATGAATGGAGGGAAGCCTCGTTTCGAATGTCTCGGTGAATTCAAACTGTACATCCACCACAGGCCCGATGATCTGTGAGATGCGTCCGATCAGTTGTGACATAGTAATAAATATAATTGATCAATAGGTCGGCATGACGTCGCCCATCCACAAAGATACAAAAATAGAGGAAAGAAAAAATTGTTCACAAAAAAAAGTCCTGACTCTCCGGAAAGAGCAGGACCAGGGTGATGTGTTGTATCTTCAGAGCCACAAGCGAGACTTGAACTCGCGACCTACGCGTTACGAATGCGTTACTCTACCAACTGAGCTATTGTGGCGTTAAGCGATGGCAAAAGTATAAAAAAAATTGACACCAGCCAATCTGTTTATGCATTTTATCAAACAAAAAACGGGCAGCATCATTGCCACCCGTTTTGATAAGTTCGAAAAACATTTTCTTATTTCTTTCCTTCCGGCAGATGCTTGTTTTGCTGGTTGCGCATGATCACGTAGGCTACCGGTGAAGCGACGAACAGACTGGTGATCGTTCCTACCACCACACCAATAAGCATGGCGAATACAAAACTTCTCACTGCATCTCCACCGAAGAAGAGGATACAGATGATTACCAGGATGGTACTTAAACCGGTATTGATGGTACGCGCCAGCGTAGCGTTCATAGAGTCGTTGAACAGAGGTCTCAGTCCACGTTTAGGATAGAGTTGCATGTATTCACGCACACGGTCGAACACCACCACCTTGTCGTTGATAGAGTACCCTACAATGGTGAGGATGGCTGCCACGAACGTTTGGTCAATCTCCATCGAGAAGGGCATCACTTTCCAAAGCAATGAATAGAGTCCAATCACTGCAAAGGCATCCACACCCAGTGCAGCCACTGTTCCCAGTGAGAACGACCAGTTACGGAAGCGGAACAGGATGTAGAGTCCCATACATATGAGCGCGATGGTCAATGCCAGGAAGGCGTTTCTTATCATGTCCTCGGCGATACTGGGTCCCACCTTCTGGGAACTCTGTATATGATCATCGATCGTTTGTCCCGGAGTGATGTATTCCTGCAGTCCCTGACTGAGCAGATCGCGCAGTTCCTCTTCGATGTTTTCGCCATCAGACTCAATCATATGGTTCGTGGAGATACGCACCTGATTGCTCGAACCGATGGTGATCACACGTACTGATTCACCAAAGTAGGGTGTCAGTGAATTTTGCACATCCCCGGTGCTAACTGGCTGATCAAATCGTACGATATAGTTGCGACCGCCTGAGAAGTCAATACCCACATTCATTCCGATAGAGATGAGAGAGATAACGCTGATGATGACAAATACACCGATGATCAGCAAAATCTTCTTACTATTGTGGATGAAGTCGAAGCTGTACTCCTTGAAGATAGCCCTGGAAAAGGAAGTGTTGAAATCAAGATTCAGCCATTTTCCTTTGGAGAAACGATTTTCGTACACCATACGAGTGATGAAAACCGCTGTCAGGAACGAAGCTGTGATACCAATGATCAGGGTGATGGCAAATCCTCTGATGGCTCCCGTACCAAAAAGGGCGAGGATGATACCGGTGATGATCGTCGTTAAGTTGGAGTCAAGAATAGCAGAGAAAGCGTTCTTATATCCGTCTTCCACTGCACGTCGTAAAGTTTTACCTGCTGCCAGCTCCTCCTTGATACGCTCATTAATAAGCACGTTTGCATCCACCGCCATGGCAAGTGAGAGGATCATACCGGCAATACCGGGTAGTGTGAGTACCGCCTGGAAGGCAGCAAGAGCACCCAACGTAAAGAAGAAGTTGAGCAATAATGCTGAGTTTATCACCGAACCCGGTATTACACCGTAAAGCAGCATGGTGAAGATAAACAATACTACCAAAGCAATGATGAATGAGATAAACCCATCATTGATCGCTTCCTGTCCCAGTGAAGGCCCTACCACATCTTCCTGTACGATACGTACGCCGGCCTGCATCTTCCCGGACTTGAGCACGTTCTCCAGGTCCTGTGCTTCCTGTGGCGTGAAATTACCGGTGATGGAAGAGCGACCTCCGTCGATACGTCCGTTGACCGTTGGTGCCGAATAGACAGAACCATCCAGGACAATAGCGATGGAGTTTCCTATTTCGGTTCCGGTGATGGTGGACCAGCGACTGGCACCAGTGGAGTTCATAGACATGGTCACTTCCCAGGCTGATCCCTGTTGTCCCTGGTCAGCACGGGCATTGGTGATCACATCTCCTTCAAGAGCCGGTCCCCGCTTGCTGCCGTCACCCTTGAGTGCGAAAAGCTGGAAATAGGTCTCACGCTGATCGATGGGCTTGAATCCCCACTTAAATCGTACATCTGCAGGAAAAATATCTTTATAGCGATTCAACAGAAAATTGATGGCAGCGGTATCGAGTTTAGATGCACTTCCCACGATCGGACCGCCTATGCCACTCATCGCGAAATAGGGTTCATTGAAATATTCAACTAAACTTTTGTCAATCACAATCTTCTCCTCATCTTCCATTACTGGTAATGAGAGTGGATCGGCCACTGTAAGTGAATCTTCAGCAACTTCAGATACTGCGGTAGTGTCAGTGAGTTCAGTTCTCTTTGCCATGGCATATTCGCCCGATCTGGAGTTCATTTCATTGAAGTAGATACCCAGCTGGTTGACATTGTAGGTCTTCCAGAATTCCAGGTTAGCACTTCCCTGTAACAGGTTACGAACACGTTCCGGCTCGGTAATACCGGGTAGCTCCACCAGTATACGTTCTGCACGGTCTAACTTTTGTATGTTTGGAGCAACCACACCGAAACGGTCAATACGGGTTGCAAGTACATTGAATGAATTATCGGCTACACTGGTGAGTTCATTACGTAATATTGAAATTACTTCGCTGTTGGATGCCGTGGGGTTCACCCTTTCGCTCATTGTTATACTATAAATATTGGCCAGCTTTCCCTCCGGATTAATCCTTTCATAGTTCTGCTGGAAAAGCGAGATGAAGTCAGACGAACTGCCCCGGCGGTTTTGAATGACTGTCTCTCTCAATGCCTGATTGAACTGAGGATCATCGGTGTTTGCAAGCGAGTTGAGTACTTGTGCAGCATCGATCTCGAGAACCACGTTCATACCACCTTTCAGGTCAAGACCTAAGCCGATCTCTTTTTCACGTATCTGCTTAAGTGTGTAATTAAGATAGACTTTCTCGGTGGATAACGAATCAAGATAATGATTCTTCAGGGCTAAGTCTCCATTGGCGTATTGATCCGCTTTCTTATTGTACTGTCTTCCAACCAGAGTGAAAGAGAGATAGAACAAACAGATAGCTGTCAGGATAATACTGAAAACTCTAATAAATCCTTTGTTTTGCATTTCAATATTACTTTAAATTTACAATTTTTACTTTTGTAGGTTGTTAAATGATATTCACGACTGAAATTTAAGGGATGTTTCCTGCCCCTTCTTTTTGAGCGTGCAAATATACGTTTTTTTTATCTTTTTAAGAACAATATCGCCGGATAATTTTGTGTAAACTCATCCGGCGAAATTAAAAATGATTTGCACTCCACGTTAAACAGTTGACTGATAACGCAGCGTTTCTGTTTATTCAATAAACCCTCTGTTTTTTAACAGATATAAAGGGTCGGGTTCAGCCCCGCGGAATTTCTCGTACAGCTCCATGGGATCTTCCGTGTTTCCTTTCGACAGTATATTCTCGCGGAACAGTGTCGCTGTCTCCTGATCGAAGATGCCTTTCTCGGCAAATGCCTGGAAAGCATCGGCATCGAGCACCTCTGACCACAGGTAGCTGTAATAACCCGAAGCATATCCCTCAGGGCTGCTGAAGATATGCGAGTAGTAGGTGCTTTTATAGCGTGGTATGATTTCATCGATCATACCAATCTTGTTCATCGATGCTGTTTCGAATGCATTCACATCATATTCCTGCTTTGCTGTTTGTGTGTGATAATCCATATCGAGCAATGCGGCCGCAACAAATTCGGCAGTGGTGAAGCCCATATTGAACTTGCCTGCAGCCTCAATTTTTTCAACCAGTGCATCGGGGATCACCTCACCTGTTTCATAATGCTTTGCATACATCTTCAATACTTCAGGTTTGAAAGCCCAGTGTTCCATGATCTGAGAAGGAAGCTCCACAAAATCGCGTGCGACGCTGGTACCCGACAATCCCTGGTAGGTCACTTTCGACAGCATCCCGTGGAGTGCATGTCCGAATTCATGAAAGAGTGTCTCCACATCATCGAGTGAGAGGAGTGAAGGGGTGTCGGCCAGTGGCTTGGTAAAGTTACCCACATTGTAGATGATGGGACGTACATCTTCTCCGTTCCTGGTTGTTTGTTTGCGGAAGCTGCTCATCCATGCACCGGCACGCTTGCTGGCACGGGGGAAGTAGTCGGTGTAGAAAAGTGAAACATGTGTACCGTCGGCTTCAGTCACCTCATAAGCCTCCACCTCGGGATTGTAGAGAGGAACATTATCCAGTTTCTTAAAATTGAGTCCGTACAGTTTGTTTGCAACCATAAATACCCCTTCGCGCACGTTCTCCATCTTAAAATAGGGTCGCAATTCTTCTTCGTTGAGGGCATATTTCTCCTGGCGTAGCTTCTCGGTGTAATACCACCAGTCCCATGAAGCCAGTTTAAAATCGCCTCCCTCTTCATCGATGAGCCTCTGAAGTTCTGCAGCCTCTTTCTTTGCCTGCGGAAGGGCATACACCCACACATCATTCAATAACTTATATACATTCTCCTTGTTTTTGGCCATGCGGTCATCCAGAGCATAATGGGCAAATGATTCGAAGCCCAGCAGGTTGGAGCGTTCCAGGCGGAGATTGACAATCTCATTGATCAGGCCCTTGTTGTCGAACTCGTTGTCGTTGTTGGCACGTAGGTACATCGCCTTGTAAAGTTTTTCACGCAGATCGCGGTTGTCGGCATATTGCAGGAAGGGGATCCAGCTTGGTTTATGCAGTGTGAAAATCCATTTACCCTCTTCTCCTGCAGCTTCTGCAGCAGCACTGACCACGCTTTGCGGTAGGCCTGCAAGATCTTCTTCATTGTCGATGACCAGCGTATAGTTGTTGGTTTCTGCCAGTACATTGTTGTTGAATTTGATGGTCAGCGCTGAGAGTTGTTTGTTGATATCACGCAGTTTATCTTTATCTGTCTCGCTGAGCATAATGCCGGAACGGACAAAATCCTTGTAATAGTCCTCCAGCAGTCTGTATTGCTCGGGTGTGAGATTGTGCGATGAGGCATTGTCGTACACTGTTTTTATCCGTTCAAACAGTTGTTCGTTCAGGTTGATGTTGTCACCGTGTGCGGTGAGCCTGGGCGACAGCTCTGACTTGATTTTCTGCATCTCCTCGTTGGTGTCGGTCCCTTCCAGCCCGTAGAATACAGCCGATACACGACTCAGCACCGATCCGCTGTTGTCAAGTGCCAGAATAGTATTTTCGAATGTGGGTGGTTCAGGATTGCTGACGATGGAGTCGATTTCTGCCGCTTGTTGCGTCATCCCTGCTTCGAATGCAGGTACATAATCATCCACGCTGATCTTGTCGAATGGTGGTGCACCGAAAGGTGTGTCGAACGCTGTCATGAAGATTGCCCCCTTTTCGGCGGACTTATCACTCTTGGTGCACGCAACTAATGCCATAAATGCAATTGAGATTAAAAAAAGTTTTTTCATTCAATATAAAAATTTGATGACTAATTTATAGTTCTATATACTTTTGTTCTTTTCCTGACTAATGTGCAAAGTTAATCATTTTTCCTTTTTTATAAAGTATAAACAACACAAAATCAAGTATAACTTAAAGGTATTGATTCAATTGTAAGAGGGCTACTATTGCATGAAATGTTAAATAATAATTATTTGCGCAATTTTAGCCTTTAAAATAAATAATAACCATTATATTTGTGATATCAATATAATATCATTATAAATTTATTATTATGGGAACAAAAGAATTCAATTTTAGGGGATTAAAACTAAACGGATTTTTAATGCTCTTTCTCTTGTTGGTAATGCTGGGTGTATGTGCATGGCTATTTTCACTGGGCTTCTGGGGAATTATTGGTGGCATCGTGCTCTCTATTCTCTGGTTCATTTTTTTATTCGGTTTTGCCAAACTGGAACCCAATGAAGCGATTGTAATGATCTTTTTCGGGAGATATAACGGGGTATTAAAGGAAACGGGATTCTTTTGGGTACATCCCTTTATGACGAAAAAGAAACTATCCATGCGTGCACGCAACCTGAACGTGAATCCGATTAAAGTGAACGATAAGGTGGGTAATCCGGTACTTATCGGACTTGTGCTGGTATGGAAGCTGAAGGATACCTATAAATCGATGTTCGAGATAGATGCGCAAACACTGGCTACGACGAAAGATAATGCTGTTGTTTACAACGTCTCCAAACAGATGAATGCATTCGAGAACTTCGTTGCTGTGCAAAGCGATGCTGCCCTGAGGCAGGTCGCCGGTCTCTATGCATACGACAACAACGTGGTTTCAGATAATGAGCAGACGTTGCGGTCGGGTGGGGAAGAGATCAATGAAGAAATGTTGAAGGAGCTGAATAGCCGACTCGACATGGCGGGAATAGAGATCGTGGAGGCACGTATCAACTACCTGGCTTATGCTCCTGAGATTGCTGCAGTGATGCTGCGCCGCCAGCAGGCTGAAGCCATCATTTCTGCCCGCGAGAAGATCGTGGAGGGAGCGGTGACCATGGTGAAGATGGCACTCGATCGTATAGAGGATGAAAATATTGTTGAACTTGACAGTGACAAGAAAGCAGCGATGGTGAGCAACCTGCTGGTGGTGCTTTGTGCCGATGAAGCGGCACAGCCGGTGTTGAATACCGGGTCGTTGTACCAGTAAAATAATTAGTCACTCATTCATGATTCGAATGGTACCTATACAGCTGGATTTTCATAAAAGAGAGACTTTTTCTATGTTTAACAGAAATATAACTTGTTTAATTTCTGTGTTCACTTTTCGAAATTGTACGACGGACAATGTTTTGTGATCCATGTTTGGCTCTATACATTTCAGCATGAATATGCAAAAGTTAAATCACTAAAGGAGGAGTTGATGCCGAAGAAAGAGAGAACAACCAGGAATTTCGCGTTGCGACTCGATTCGGAGACGATGGAGGCTATTGAGAAATGGGCTGCAGATGAATTCCGCAGCGTGAACGGACAAATACAGTGGATACTGGATCAGGCGCTCAAAAAAAACGGACGTTTGAAGAAATAATTTACAACAATGCATTGTAACTTAAACCGGCTGAATTTCAGTCGGTTTTTTGTATTTATATTTTTTAACCATCCTGCCACGTATATTAACTATAGTGTTTAGTTATTAAACGAGAAATATTAGTTATGTTTGTGGCGTCAATCAAAAATGGTTTGCAAAGATGAAAGAATTAACAGCCAGAGAAGAAGAGGTAATGCGTTATTTTTGGGATAATGAGGCGCTTTTTGTAAAACAACTCGTGGAGATGTATCCTGATCCGAGACCGCACTTTAATACACTTTCCACCTATGTCCGTTCACTGGAGGAAAAAGGTTTTCTGTCTCACGAATCTTTCGGTTCCACCTATCGTTATTACAAAGTGATCAGTGAGGAGGCATATCGCAACGGGACGTTGAAGAATGTGGTGAAGAAGTATTTTGGTGATTCCTACCTGAGTGTGGTCTCATCACTTATCAAGGAAAAGAATATCTCTGTGGATGAAGTGAGGGAAATGCTTAATGAAGTGGAGAAGTTGCACAAAAGAAAGTGATTGCCATGGAAAATCTACTCTATTATCTGCTTCGTGCATCTGTTTCAATGGTGCTTTTTTACGGTTTCTACAAACTTTTCTTCGCTAAAAACAGCTTCCATGCTATCAATCGGTTTTTACTGATTGCAATAGCCCTCCTGGCGACAATCCTCCCGTTGTTCCGTTTCAATCTGATTCCCGATTTTAACAGAGGCCCACTTACCCAAAATATTCAATGGGACATATCATCAATTCCTGTTTCGGAAATTTCCGGTATGACAGCACCACAGCCAATGTTGCCCTGGAGAGAGTTGCTTATGGTGACATTGATAACCGGTTTTTTATTCGCGCTTGTACGTTACCTGATCGGGCTGGTCCAGATCATCAGCATTATCAGGAACACACGGAAAGAGAAACTCGTTGATAATACGATACTCTGTCTGACCGACAAAGATATTGCACCCTTCAGTTGGATGAACTATGTTGTACTACCTGATAGAGCTCTGGTGAAAGAGAATCAGGCAATCATTCTACATGAACGGGCTCATATCCGTTTACACCACTCATTTGATATGATATTCCTCGATTTGTTCACTTCTGTTTTCTGGTTCAACCCCTTCTCCTGGTTGTTGCGTCGTGAGATTCAGTCGGTGCACGAATATCAGGCAGATGCACAAGTGCTTAATGAAGGTATCGAAATAAAGCAATATCAACTACTATTAATCCGCAAGAGCGTGGGTGAGCAAAAGTTTGCGCTGGCAAACAATTTCCGGCATCGCGATATGCACAAAAGAATCACTATGATGATGAAAAACAAGAATGACAAACAAATGAGATGGAGCTACACGGTCATCCTGCCGGTGTTGTTACTGACAATGGTGGCACTTTCGGTCCCGGGTTTGTATGCGGGTATTCCCGGAATAGCAACAGCAGATTCTTTTGTAAAAACCATGAAGGAAGGAGAATCGATCGTTCAGCCGGAAGAATTTGTTGACTTTACCAATGATTCACTTGAATTGAAGAAGGTGAGAATAGTAGTAGAAGACTCAATCATACTGTCGGGTAAAGTGAGAGAGCAGGTAGACACGACCCATGCTCAGGGGATAAGGATTGAGCACAAAAAGATGGAGGATGTAGAAGTGATCGGTTACGGATCGATGAAAGAGAAAGATTCGATATCTGTCATGTCGGTTCAGGGAGTTGGAGCCAGTCCACTCTACGTTCTGGATGGCAAGGAGATAGAGTCGATAAGTGACATTGATCCTGATCTTATTAAGGCCATCGAGGTGCTGAAAAACAGTTATGCTACCGAAAAATATGGTGAAAGAGGCAAAGATGGTGTCATTCTCATCACAACTAAAAAGGGGGTGAAAGCAGCTTATGGACTGCATGGGGAAGAACCACTTCTGATTCTGGACGGAGAGATACAGGATGCCGCATTTGACCTGAATTCTGTCTCACCCGATGAGATTGAGTCGATTAACGTACTTAAGGGGATTTCCGGAGTGAAGTTTTATGGTGAAAAGGGGAAGAATGGAGTCATCGTGATTACCCGCAAAAAAGCGACTAATTAAATCCATAGGCTGCCTTCCGCATCTCTGAGGCAGATTGAAACGGTTTGGGCGGATTCAGGTATCGTTCCAGGAATTTGTAGACTGTGAAGCGGATATCGGTTGCCTCCTTCGTGTCGATGCGGTCGAAACCGTGACCACCAGAGGCATCCTGAAACACCTTGTACTCGAACTGCTTACCCAGCTCTTTCAACCGCTCGATCATCAGCTTCACCTCCTCCACGTAGACATCATTGTCGTTGGTGTTGGTGTAGATCAGCAGTGGTTTGTCCAGGCTGGCGGCATAATGTGTGGGTGAGCGGCGGGCATATTCTGCCGGGTTCTCCTCAATCGATTCACCGACATGATAGGGGGCAGTGAAATAGTCGCTGTAGCTTTCGTCGTGAGAGGCGAGACGGCTCTCCAGGTCGCTCACCGGCACGCCGGCAAAGGCACAGCGGTATCTGTCGCCATGCTGCAGGATCTGCATCAATGCAATCATCCCCCCGTGGCTCCAGCCTATCACACCCACCCGTTCCGGGTCGACCATTGAGTAGTTCTCAATCATGTAGTCGAGGCTGGCCAGCACATCGTCGTTCTCACGTCCGCCATAATCAATGTTCTCATAGGTTGTTTTTCCATAACCTGTGCTGCCCCTGTACTCAGCAGAGACAACGATATAGCCCTGTGTCACCAGCTCCCGCACGATGTGGTAGTAGTAGGTGGAGAAGTTAGCATGGATGCCGCTGTGTGGGAGCACGATCAGGGGATACTTTTTGTTTCTTCTGATATCTTTCGGGATAAAGATATAGCTGTAAAACTGCAGCTTGTTGTCTGCGAACCGGTCATCGGGATCCTTCGGCTTCCAGCGGGGAGTGCTTGTAAGCCGGACTTTGTCGATGTGCGCCAGATCACCCAGCCGCTCGAACCAGAGCAGATCATCGATCTGTTTCTCCAGGATATCGAATCGATGGGCATAGTCGTCAACCTTTTTCTGCAGCTCTTCTGTACGCTGCTGGATGGTGGAGTCTGTCTGGGCTGCTGCACCTGTTGCTGCTGCACCACAAATAAGGAGTATGATAATGAATCTTAACCTGTTGCGTGCCATATGATCTGGATTGTTTGATCAAAGATAATCATAATTTCGCCATAGGGGTATAGGCATCATGATAAAATATCAGGGTGCGTTGCTCTTTTTTGGCTTTGTCCAGGAATCGTTTTTTCTCTTCCATGGCGACGGCCACACTGTTGTCATAGGCTGAGAGCCAGCTTAATGAGAGGTTCAGTGAGGTGGGCACCACATCGCCCGGGTAGGCGAAGTTGCCCTCCTCCGTATCAAACAGCACCACGATCTGTCCGGGTGTATGTCCGTCGTATAGTTCAAGTCGGATGTTCTCATCGAACTGCATATCCCCGAGCACGAACTGCAGCTGTCCGGCATCATATACCGGCTCGATATTCTCGGGGAAAAACGACCCTTTCTCGAAAAGAGACGGGTTCCTGTAGTTCTTCCATTGTGCGAGACTCACGTGATAGGTGGCATTGGGGTAGGTGGGAACTGCCTCGTTCCTTTCATTGAACACAGTACTCGCCCCACAATGATCGAAATGGAGATGGGTGAGAATCACATCGGTCACCTCTTCCGGTTCATAACCAATCTTACGGATTTCATCTGCAATAGACTTTTGCTTGTAGGGTTGAAAAAATTTCAATCGTGCATCGTGCTTATCACCCAGGCCGGCATCCACGAGGATCCGTCTCTCATCGGTCTCGATAAAAAGACAGCGCAGCGACATCTCGCACATGTTCTTTTCATCCACCCTGTATTTGGCCGACCAGTATTTTTTCGGTACCGGACCGAACATCACCCCACCATCGCCCAGAAAATAACCTGATTCAATAATATGATACTTGAGCATAAATTCGTACTTTTGTGGCAAATTTAGTGAAAGTTTCGGGAAATCTGTATACCCTTATCACAACTCACAACAATGAAGATCCCAAATAAACAAGAGAACATCGCCGAGTACCTGCTCTTCATGTGGCAGACAGAAGATCTTTTACGGGCCTACGATCTTGACCCGGATAAGATTGAGCAATCGATTATCAATTCTTCTTATCAGACGGAGGAAGAGAGGAAAATGGCACGTGACTGGTATGAAGGGTTGATTCTGATGATGAAAACAGAAGGCCTTCAAAAAGAGGGACATCTGCAAATAAACAAAAATATAGTGATTGATCTTACCGATGTACATCTGCGGTTATTGAAAGATCCCAAAGAATCTGAATATATTGGTACTTATTACAATACACTTCCTCATATCATCGCTTTAAGGGCTAAATCGGGCAACGAGAAAGTTTCTGAACTGGAGACATGCTTCACGGCACTGTACGGTTATCTTTTGTTAAAGCTGCAGAAGCGTGAGATCTCAGGTGAAACGCAGGCAGCGGTCACACAAATCACCGCTTTGTTGCGCCTGCTCTCAATCAAATACAAGACGATTGACAACGAAGAGCCGGGATTTAATAATCAATGATGAAAAGTGAAAAGTGAAGTTGATCGTTGAAAACTGACCGATCGTATCATTATCCGTTAACAACAAGTGAAATGGCAATTTTTACAGGATTTAGCAAAGCGCTGGGAGGAATAGAGAAAGAGACCCCCAAACAGGTTTATTTCTATGGTCTGGTGGAGAAGAATGTGCTGGTAACGGGTGCTGACGGACAACTGGGTCGTGAAATGAAAGCATTGACCGGCCGCCTTAATCTGCCGTTCAGGTTTCTGTATACCGATGCAAATGAGCTGGATATCACCGACAGGCAGCAGATCGTTTCCTATGTGAACGATTACCAGATACAATATATCGTCAATTGCGCTGCCTATACAGCTGTGGATAAAGCGGAGGAGGATGTTGAGAAAGCATATGTGGTGAATGCAGCGGCGGTGGAGAATATTGCCAGGGTTGCTGGACAGTACGACGTGAAAGTGATTCATCTCTCTACCGATTTTGTTTTCGACGGAAAGTCATCGGTTCCATACACCGAAAAAATGACGGCTGATCCCCTGTCTGTATACGGTCAATCGAAGTTAAAGGGTGAGGAGGCATTACAGGAACATGCCGGTGACTGGATCATCCTGCGTACCTCATGGCTCTATTCTGAATTCGGATCGAATTTCGTGAAGACGATGATGAGACTGATGAACGAAAGGGAGCAACTTTCCATTGTCGCTGACCAGCGGGGTACACCTACCTACGCGGCCGATCTGGCAGAGATGATACTGCATATGCTGCAACATGCCGAGGAGAACGAATGGAAGAGCGGGATCTATCATTTTTCAAACAGGGGTGAGACCACCTGGTTCGGTTTTGCTCAGGAGATAAAGAAACTGGCGGGATTAGAGAGATGTGAATTGATCCCGATCAAAACAGAAGAGTTCAATTCAGTGGCAGCGCGTCCTGCATACAGCGTGATGGACCTCTCCAAAATCTGCCATACATTTAGTGTGGTAATACCTTCATGGGAGGAAGCCCTCGGCAAATGCATAAGGAGAATTAAGAATTAAGAATTAAAAATTAACAAATAAGAATTAAGTAATAAAGCTGACCACTGACCACTGATTGCTGATCACTGATTGCTGACCACTGAC
>JADMKJ010000206.1:12035-30867 GCA_015478855.1 Proteiniphilum sp. | reverse complement strand
GGGAAAACCACCCTGACAGAGAAACTGCTGCTTTTTGGCGGTGCCATTCATGTGGCGGGAGCCGTGAAATCAAATAAGATCAAGAAAACAGCCACCTCCGACTGGATGGAGATTGAGAAGCAGCGCGGAATATCGGTCGCCACCTCAGTGATGGGATTTGAATATGAGAATCACAAGATCAACATCCTCGATACACCGGGTCACCAGGATTTTGCTGAAGATACTTTCCGCACACTCACGGCAGTGGACAGTGTGATTATCGTGGTGGATGTGGCGAAAGGTGTGGAGGCGCAGACACGGAAGCTGATGGAGGTATGCCGTATGCGTCATACACCGGTGATGATCTTTGTGAACAAGATGGACCGTGAAGGGAAGGATCCCTTCGATATCCTTGATGAACTGGAAGAGGAGCTGCAGATTGCTGTACGCCCCCTGAGCTGGCCTATTGATATGGGAGACCGTTTTCGTGGTGTCTACAACCTTTTCCGGCAGAGCCTTGACCTCTATCAACCCAGTAAACAGGTTGTCACGCAATCGGTCAATCTGGATATTCAATCACCTGAACTGGAGAAGCATATAGGCGACACATTATCGCAGAGACTGCGTGATGATGTGGAGCTGATCACCGAAGTGTACCCCGAATTTCAACGTGAAGAGTATCTTGCCGGCAGGCTGGCGCCGGTATTCTTCGGATCGGCACTGAATAATTTCGGCGTGAAGGAGCTACTCGACTGCTTCGTGGAGATCGCACCCTCTCCGCGTGAAGTACAGGCTGAAGAGCGTGTGGTGGATCCCTATGAGGAGGCATTCAGTGGTTTCATCTTCAAGATTCATGCAAACATGGACCCCAATCATCGCTCCTGTATCGCTTTCGTGAAAGTGTGCTCTGGTAGGTTCGAGCGAAACGTCAACTACAAGCATGTAAGGTATAACAGGATGATGAAGTTCTCATCACCCACGGCCTTCATGGCACAGAAGAAGGAGATCATGGATGAGGCTTATGCAGGTGACATCGTTGGTCTGCCCGATAACGGCAACTTCAAGATCGGGGATACGCTGACATCAGGTGAAGAGTTGCATTTCAAAGGGCTGCCGAGCTTCTCACCGGAGATGTTCAAGTATATTGAGAATGCCGATCCGATGAAGTCGAAGCAGCTGCAGAAAGGTGTGGAGCAGCTGATGGACGAAGGTGTGGCGCAGCTGTTCACCAATCAGTTTAACGGAAGAAAAATAATCGGTACGGTGGGGCAGCTTCAGTTTGAGGTGATACAGTACCGTCTGCTGCATGAGTATGGAGCACAATGCCGCTGGGATCCGATCAACCTTTACAAAGCATGCTGGATTGAGAGTGATGATGCGGAGCAGCTGTCCGATTTCAAGAAACGGAAATACCAGTATATGGCACATGACAAAGAGGGGAGGGATGTCTTCTTGGCTGAGTCGAGTTATATCTTAATGATGGCACAGCAGGATTTCAAAAATATCCGCTTCCACTTCAACTCGGAATTCTAAAGAATAAACCCTGTCTCCTTTTACAAGTGACAGGGTTTTATTATTGTTCTGTATAAACTATTTTTCCTTATCCGGGGATTCCTTGGCCATATGCAGCGTCATCTGCGGGAATGGTATGTTGAGACCGTGTGCATTCAGCGCCTCGTAAGTCTGTTCGTTCAGATCGAATGTCACCGGCCAGTAATCACCCGCCAGTGTCCATACCCTCAGCACAAAATCAATCGAGCTGTCGTTCATCTTCACCATGCGCGAGAAGGGAGCAGGCTCGTCCAGCACCTGAGGGTGTTTTTCCGCAATATCGAGCAACAGTCTCTTTACCTGCTCCACATCCGATCCGTAATCCACATTCACGGTAAGGTCCACACGGCGTGTTGCCTGCGTACTGTAGTTGGTGATATTGCCCGTAGATAGAGGTCCATTGGGAATATGAATGGTTTTATTTTCAGGTGTGAGGAGGGTGGTGTAGAGGATACCTATCGACTGGACTGTGCCTCCCACGCCCTGTGCCTCAATATAGTTCCCTCCTCTGAAAGGTTTGTTTAAAAGCAACATCACCCCACCAGCAAAATTGGCAAGGTTGTCTTTTACCGCCAGGCCCACCGCCAGGCCCACCGACCCTATCAGTGCCGCAATGGAGACGGTTTTAGTGCCTACAATATTGATGATAAGCATGATAAGTATAGCAAAGAGGGTAATGTTGAAGATGTTCATCAGAAAGCTCCTCAAAGCAATATCTTCCACTCTTCTCTCCATCACCCTGCCGGATAACTTCGCCAGCCGGTGGATAATCCATCTTCCCAGGTAAAAGATCAGCAGTGCAACCAGCAGTTTACCCATAAAGTCAATACTGCCGGTAATAAACTGATCGAACAGATCATCTATTCGACCTGTTTTTACCATCTCAGCTGTTGAGGCTTTTTCTACTGTTTCCACGGGCAAAGTGTATACCGTATCGGCCTGGGAAATGAAAGTTTCAGAAGTCATATTATTTTTTCGTTTTTAAAATGAACCAAGCCGCAAAGATAAAAAAAAATGATTAAATTTGCTGATTACATCTCTACATCACGGTTCATATGAGAATATTTTATCCATTATTAATTTTATTAACTCTTTTTACCTTTCCGCTTTTGGGACAAAGTTACGAAGAGTGGGTGGATCGTTCGGCCAACTATATTGAGATAGACAGGCTTGACAGTGCTGCGTTTGCCCTGCAGAGAGCGATGTCTCTTGATCCGGTGAATGAAAATAATCCGGTTCTCTTGTTAAATCTTGGTATTCTTCAACGTCAGCTGGGACAGTATGACGATGCATTTATATCGCTAACAGCCTCTCTCGGGAACAACCCCATTCCTGAAGTGGTGCTTCACAGGAGGGCCTCTCTTTTAAGTGATATGGGGCGCTTCGATGAAGCGATGGAAGACTATAGTACTCTAATAGGTCAGTTTCCGGATGATGTGGAAGCATACTACCGGAGAGGAGTACTTTACCTTGAGAATAATGACCGTTCCGGGGCTGAAGCTGATTTCAAAAAGGCAAATGAGCTTGATCCCGGCAATATGTTTACGAAATTAAGTAATGCATTGATACTAAAGCTGGATAATAACTGGGCTGCTGCCGAGAAAATCTATTCAGAACTTATTCAATCGGCCTCTTCTCCCGATCCTATTTTCTATATAAACCGTGCTGAGTGTTACGTGAACAGTGATCAGATCTTCAAAGCTTCAGCCGATTTGAGGGCTGTGGGAACATCACAGAGAGACAACCCTTACTTTTATTTTCTTCGGGGACGTGTTCGCTATGAACAATTTGATAAAATAGCTGCCAATGCAGATTTTAAAAAAGCGAAAGAGATGGGGTATGATCTTCCAATTTTGGATGAATGGTTGAAAAAAACAGAGAAATAATCGATCAAAACAAAAATAATGAAAACGAAACTACTCTATTTAATTGCAACGATGATGTTGGTAGCCTGTTCTGCAACTTCACGTATGCAGCAGGTCAACAGTTTAACAAAGAGCGAAAAAAAGAACGGGTGGGAACTGATCTTCAACGGGAAAGACTTTTCAGGGTGGAGACAATACAACGGAACCGTTATGCCTGAGAACTGGATGATTGAAGATGGTGCCATGAAGGTGCTTCCGGCTGATCCTTCAAGATTGGGTCATGGTGCCGGTGGTGATATTATCTTTGCCGGGAAAATGTATGCCGATTTCGAATTGTCAATTGACTGGAAAGCAGGTGATCAGGCTAATTCGGGTATTTTTTACTATGTACATGAATACCCCGGTAAACCTATTTACTACGCTGCTCCTGAGGTTCAGGTACTTGATAACGATAATGCCAGTGACAATAAAGTGGAGAGTCATCTGGCCGGTTCACTGTATGATATGATCGCAGCCGATCGTACTACCGTTCATCCTGCCGGCCACTGGAACAACATCGTAATCAGGGTAAAAGATGGAAAAGTGATTCATCTTCAGAACGGACAGAAAGTTGTGGAATATACTCTCTGGACGGAGGAGTGGGATGAACTTGTTGAAAACAGTAAGTTTAAAAGCTTTCCCGGTTTTACCGACGGGATAGCACATGATGGCTATATTGGTTTACAGGACCATGGCTATACAGTATGGTTCCGCAATGTGAAGATAAGGGAATTATAACAAATAATGAGTTCATTGACATCGTTGATACGCCATAATAAAAAAATAATCGTATGAAATGGATCAACAGAAACGATAGTGAAGCTAATTACGAGGATCGTAGAGGCAAGGGTAGAGGTAAAAGAAATGCCGCTGTTGGGGGGCTTGGAGTAATAGTTATTGCCGTTATCGCTCTGCTTCTGGGCCAAAATCCTTTTCAGGCTGTAGAGATGGTGAACAATATTGCCCCCGGGGAATCAACTGAGGTGGTTGATCCTTCCCGGTTGAATGAAAATGAAGAACTTAAAGTCTTTACACTGGGTGTATTCAACAGCGCAAATGATGTGTGGGATGAGATCTTCAGAACGCAGATGGAGCAAAATTATCAGCGACCCACATTGGTGACTTTTACCGATGAGACCGTTTCTGAATGTGGAGGTGCTTCTGCTGCCGTAGGCCCTTTTTATTGTCCGGCTGATCAGAAGATGTATATCGACCTCAATTTTTTCCATCAGCTGCGATCGGAGTTCGGTGCCAGAGGTGACCTTGCTATGGCCTATGTCACAGCGCACGAGGTGGGACACCACGTACAGAAGTTGCTGGGGATCATTGATCAGATGAATCAATACAAAGGACGTATCAGTGAAGCTGATTATAATAAACTGAACGTGAAGCTTGAACTACAGGCTGATTTCCTGGCAGGTGTCTGGGTCTATCATGCACAACAACTGAACATCATACAGCTCGAGCCGGGTGATCTGGAATCGGCCATCAGTGCTACTACAGCTGTGGGTGACGACACCATTCAAAAGAAATCGATGGGTTACACCGTTCCCGATTCATTCACTCATGGTACCTCAGCGCAACGTACCTACTGGTTCAGAAAGGGGATGGAGTCGGGAGATATTCGTCAGGGAGATACTTTCAATGATCCCACTTTGAGGTGAGTTAGCCCTTGCAAATCTGGTTAAACTGCAATGTCAGGGGTGTGTGAAATACTCCTATGAAAACAGTGATTGACTTCAGCGGTTGTGATGCTACTGGATTAGATAACCGTTGGAAGCTTACCACGCAATTCAGAAGCCGATATCCCCTTGAATTATGCCGATACTATTACCTGGAGGCATTACTGATAAAAACAAAGATTGTAATCAATGTTCCTTTAATTATCCTCCAAAGATGATGGTGTTAACCCTGTTGATCAAACGATCATGTAAGGTTATTAAATGTACACCCGGCGAGAATCGAACTCGCATCGTCGGAACCGGAATCCGGTATTCTATCCATTGAACTACGGGTGCATGTCTGTCATTATCTGAAGGTGGCGTTATTCCACTTCAGGATAATTGAATCACTTTTCAGATAGGGTTGAATTTCAGCTATCTGATCATCATTCAGGTATTCTCTGTAATTGAATCTCAGCGTTAGGTCGCTGCTACCATCACTGAACTCAGCTGAAATCGGATAAATGTCCGGCAAAGATAAGGCATATTTATAATTATTCGCCTCTTTTTGGGAAGAATCGAAGAAATTTTCTGCTGCAACCAACGGCATAAATTGTTTTTTTTGGAGAATCTCCCAATCGGTGGTGTAGAATGTGATGTTACTGTCGCATATATCTCCGCAAACAGTCTTGATCAGACAGACAATTACAGAGTCCTCTGCCACCGGCAGCATCTTCAATTGTGTGGTTCCGACAGCTGAGGTTCGGATCTGCAGAAAATCGTTACTTTGTCTTAATTTTTGAACCTCCCCCATCGCATAAGGCACCACGGTTTTGCCGGTATCAACAAGCAACATTGTTTTGTTGTTTTCCGATACCCCCGGCAGCAACCCTGAGGGCATTGACCTGAACAGGTCTCCGATTGTTTGACCGTAGCTACACAATGAGAGAAAGAGGAAAATGAAGAGTATATTTCTTTGCATATGATTGACTTATTTCTTTATGTACAATTATTTTGAGAGTATCCCTATCTGACTCATTTCTACCGTTGGTTTGCCACCGTCCACACCGTTTATCGTTTCTAATTGAATGAACCGGGCATTGACCGTTTCACCTAAAGGAACCTGCTGTGGAACGGGGTTGTTTTTGATGTTACTGAACTCTCCCATCACTACTTCACTCCATGTTAAACCATCAGTGCTCACACGGAATGTATAGTTAAACAACGATTCTTTTGCCTCATCGGGACTATAGGTAAATCCTTTGATTGGATACATCTCACCCAAGTCTATTGTGAGGGGTTCATCATTGGTTAGTTCCCATCTTTCGGAGGAGATATCTGACAGACGAATCTCTTTACGGTCACCTTCCAGGGTAGGAGCATAGTACGCATCTACCATACTGATGTTGGCAATATCACGTGTTTCCAACACGGTGATCCGCACCTTTGAGGGTGTTGTCTCAGCAAATTTCAACAGTCGTTTATAACCGATGGTGGTGCCTTCTGTCAGGAAAACCCATTCATCGTTTACAAAACCTTCCACTTTAAATGCTTCCACCCGCTGTCCTTTCCGGATATCTTCCTGCAACATGATAGTGTTGATAGTCTCTCCGGGTATCATGTTATACTCTTTTGATGCTCCCGAACGTGCTTTCCAGAGAATGGTACCATCAGTGAGTTTGTTGTTCTTGAAGGTGTTGGAGATATATGCCCCGAACTGTCTGAGACGTTCCACATCCACCTCATGCAATCTGCCCCGTCTGTCAGGTGGAACATTTAAAAGAAGTACTGAATTCATTCCAACCGATTGATAGTAGATATCAACAAGCTCCCGCACCGTTTTGACCTGCTCATCCTCTTCAGGATGATAAAACCAGCCCGGTCGAATGGAAACATCCACCTCCGAGGGATACCAGTATACTGTTTTTGATTCAATAATCATCTCACGACTCCCCAGATCGCTGGAGAGAGGTGAGATATTTAACCTTTTATTCTCGATTGTGATCGTTTCATTGATATCCGGTTGAAGGGGTGTCACACTCCACTCCGTCTCTCTACCCAGCCCATGTTCGTTGCCAACCCATCGCACATCGTCACCCATGATTGCTTTTACAGCATTGGGTTGAAGGCTGTCAATCACATGATAAAAACGTGCCCAGTCGTATTCCTGCACTTTGCCGTTAGGTCCCTCTCCATTGGCTCCGTCAAACCACACTTCATGTACTTCGCCATAGTTTGTAAGCAATTCGCTAAGCTGATTGACAAACATCCTATTGTATTTAGGTGAGTCACCGTAACTCCCGGCATTCCTGTCCCAGGGTGAGAGGTAAACCCCAAACTTCATATTGTATTTATCGCATGCTTCTTTCACTTCACGAACAATATCGCCTTGTCCGTTGCGCCAGGCTGATGCCGCCACAGAATGCGTCGTTGTTTGCGTGGGCCAGAGACAGAAGCCGTCGTGATGCTTTGCTGTGAGGATGAGCATCCTGAAGCCGGCTTCCTGGAGAGAGGTAACCCACTGCTCTGCATTAAAATCGGTCGGGTGGAACAGGGCAGGATCTTCCGAGCCGTCACCCCATTCACGACCTGTGAAGGTGTTGATGCCGAAGTGAATGAAAGCTGTTAGTTCCAGTTGCTGCCATTCATACTGGCGTTGCGTGGGTACAACATATGCAGCCAGCTTTATCTTTTGATCGGAAGTAAGTATATCGGGGAATGTCAGTTCCTTTTCGAAATAGGTATTGGCTCGCTGGCTACATCCCGAAAGTAATGTAACGGTGATTAATAAAAGGATATCAATTTTTTTTCTCATCTTAAATCACTTAGAATTTAATCATGAGCAAAGTTACTATTTTTGGTGCAATATCAAACAAAAAAAAACCACCCCAATTGGGGTGGCGGGAACCGATAAAGTGTCGCTTCTTGTATTAATTTGTTAAAGCGGCAGCTTCTTCTACTACCTGGCCCAAAGTGTCAGCAGCAGCAGCGGCGGCAGCCTCAGCTGCTTCAATAGCTATCTGAATGCTATCTGCCTGTGCTTTTGCAATGCTGTCTAATTTTGCTACCTGAGCAAGACTGTCTTGTCTGGCTTTTTCAGCATTCACCTGAGCATTGTTGCAAGAAACTAAACCTAGAGTTGCAATTGTAGCAACTAATAACAATACTTTTTTCATTCTTTTAAAGATTTTAAACGATAAATAAATTTGTTTATATAAAAACGATGCAAAAATACATCAAAAACATGTTATGCAGCATGTTTGCACGATATATTATAGTTAAATGATGTTAAGTGGCTGCTGCTCTTGAATATTGTCTGATCGGTCAGGGCAGCAGACAATGGTTTTATTAAGATTTCGGTGGTTTATGATGCTTCTATCCTGCATGAATAGTTGTCTCCGGCTAGTCCTGAAAGAAATCTCCGGCTACTCCTCAAGGATGTATCCGGCTACTCCTCAAAGATATCTCCGGCTAATATGGTGGTACCAACGACAAAATAAAAAACTTAGAATTTGATTTGAAGGACTTTTTTATGATTAACGGTAGAGAAAGCGTTTAATACTCTTCTTGGGTGTTTTTTCGAATTCTTTATCCACTATTTCGATAGATTGGATTTTCTCATAGTGAGCCACCATTTTATTGAGTATGCCTTTATTGTCCTGCATAATCTCTTCAAGTTTCTCCCGGGTAATATTGTCGCCATTCACAGCTGCACTATCAGGGTAGACCAGTGCCACCAGCTTGTAATCCCTTAAAACGACAACACTGTCGGCAATGTAGGGCAGGTTATTCAATCTTGATTCAATCTCCTCGGGATAGATATTCTGTCCATTTGCCGCCAGGAGCATATTTTTAATACGCCCTTTGATAAACAGACGTCTCCCTTTTAATATACCCGAATCACCTGTTTTGAGCCATCCATCTTCTGTGAAAGCATCTTCGGTTGCTTCAGGGTTCTTGTAGTATCCCTTCATCACATTTTCTCCGCGTATCTGAATCTCTCCGGGTATGTTTTCAGGATCACCTGAATCGATACGTGCTTCCATTATCTCATCCAGCACTGAACCACAGGAGGTGGGAACAAAGGTCTCATGGTGATCATAGGATATCAATGGAGCACACTCCGTCATACCGTAACCCACCGTGAAAGGGAATTTCATTTTGTGAAAAAAAGCTTCCACCTCCGCATTCAAAGCAGCACCTCCAATGACCACTTCTCTGAAATTACCACCCAACGATTCGATCAGTGATTTTTTTATTTTCGTAAGAATCAGGTTGTTGATTCCGGGGATTTTGAGAAGCATCTTTACTATCGGTTTCTCAATTACAGGGAGAATTTTCTTCTTGTAGATCTTCTCAAAAATAAGCGGAACAGTGATGATAAGATTTGGCTTTATTTCCTTGAGGGCATTGATAAGGTTCTGTGGAGTGGGGATGGTACCCAACAGGGTTATATGTACACCCGTGGCCAATGCATAGAGAAAATCGAAAGTACAGCCGTAAACATGAGCCAGGGGTAAAAATGCCAGACTTCTATCGCCGTTAAACAGAAGATTTAACTTTTGACCATAGATGATGTTGCCTGCGAAATTATTGGCCATGATCATCACACCTTTACTGAAGCCGGTTGTCCCGGAGGTATAATTGATGCAGACCACCTCCTCATTGTTCACTACGGCATATCGTATATCCTCTTTTGAAAAACCGTCTTTATAGTGTTGCTGAAATTTCTCAGCCAGTGTATTTAATCTCTCTGCTAAACTTTTATCATCGCTTCTCAGTAAGGAGATGGAGGGTATCTCAAATACAGGAACCTTTATCTGCTCACTATCAAGGGTGCTCCAGAGGGACTCACTCACAAAGACCAGCTTCGAATCGGAATGTGCAATAATATGTTCAATACTCTCCGGATTGAATTCATGCAGTATGGGTACAATCACAGCACCATAGGTGATTGTGGCCATAAACACCAGGGACCACGAGGAGTGATTCCTGCCTATAAGTGAAATTGTATCCCCTTTTTGAATTTGCAGTTCAGTAAACAAGAGGTGTAATTCAGCAATTTTTTCGGCTAATTCACCATATGTATAGGAAGTACCTCCTTTATAATCGGTTAGAGCAGGCATATCCCAGTTCTTTTTAAAACTATCTTCGTATAACTGAATCAAATTCTGTTGAATCATAATTGCACATATTAGTGATATGTGTGCAAAAATAACACCTTAATATTGATTCACAAAGAAAAAAGGCAATAAATAGGAGTAAAATTGTAATTTTGTGGTTTGAAATTTTCCAATTATTTTAAAATGTCGTATAAATCCTCTATCACAGCAGTTTATTTGGGATAACGACTGAAAGCATATGATCGATCAAACAATCTTTAAAAATAAAACAGCAGCTTATTTTACATTGGGCTGCAAGCTGAATTTTGCAGAAACATCTGCTATCGGAAGACAACTGCTGCATGCAGGCGTGACCCGTACCCGGAGAGGGCAACAGGCCGATATTTGTGTGATTAATACCTGTTCGGTGACAGAACTGGCTGATAAGAAAGGACGCCAGACCATCAGGAAGGTGATTCAGGAACATCCGGAAGCGTTCATTGTGGTAACAGGATGTTATGCGCAATTGAAACCTGAAGATGTGGCAGGGATCGATGGTGTGGACCTGGTGCTCGGTGCTGAGCAGAAACTGGATGTCGTGAAGTACCTGGATGACCTGCATAAGAAGGAAAAGGGTGAGGTGATCATCTCGAAAACGCACCGCATCCGTTCGTTTGTCCCTTCGGTGTCTGCAGATGACCGTACACGATACTTTCTGAAAGTGCAGGATGGATGTGATTATTTCTGTTCTTTTTGTACTATTCCCTTTGCCCGGGGACGCAGTCGTAACGGTTCCATTGTCGATCTGGTACGACAGGCTGAACAGGTGGTCGAGGAAGGGGGTAAGGAGATCGTACTCACCGGTGTGAATATCGGTGATTTTGGTCATTCAACGAAAGAGTCATTTTTAGACCTTCTCAGTGCACTCGACCATGTAGAAGGGATAGAGCGTTTTCGCATCTCATCCATTGAACCCAACCTTCTATCGGATGAGATTATTGATTTCGTGGCAGCATCAAAACGATTTGCCCCTCATTTTCACATGCCACTGCAGGCAGGGAGTGATGCTGTGCTCAAGCTGATGAAACGACGCTATGATACGGCACTGTTCCGTCATAAAGTGGAAAAGATTAAAACAATCCTTCCTCATGCCTTTATAGGTGTGGATGTGATAGTGGGTGTGCGTGGCGAAACGGATGCTTACTTTGAAGAGAGCAAAGCATTCATACAGTCACTCGATATTTCTCAACTGCACGTTTTTACTTACTCAGAACGGCCGGGGACACAAGCACTGCAGATTGACTATGTGGTAGATCCGAAAATGAAACATGCCCGCAGCAAGACGTTGCTCGATATCTCCGACGACAAACTACTCCGGTTCTATGAGTCTCAAAGGGGAATAGCCAGGAAAGTATTGTTTGAACATACAAAACGAGGTGATAAAATGCACGGGTTCACCGAAAATTATGTAAAATTGTACACCCATTACGATCAGTCGATTGTAAATAAAATTTCGGATGTGATAGTAGGAGATTATGATGAGGAGAGAATGTGTATGAAAGCGGAATTTTGATGGCTGCTAAAAGGAAAAAAAGTATAACTTATTATTTGTTGTATGTAGTTTTGTATCTTCATGCACTCTTGCCCTTTCAGCTATTATATGTTATGTCGGATATTCTGTATTGGCTTGCTTACCATCTTGTGAGATACAGGAGGGTACATGTCAGGAGAAATCTGAAGAACGCATTCCCGCATAAAACAATTAGGGAGGTCAGGAAGATTGAAAAAGCTTTCTATCATCATCTCTGTGATTATTTTGTTGAGTCAGTCAAAATGCTTCATATGACTGAAAAAGAAGCGCATGAACGGATGAAGTTTGAGCATACAGAGATTATTGATCAGTGGACTAAAGAAGGAAAATCATGTCTGTTATGCCTGGGGCATTATGCCAATTGGGAATGGGTCACCTCCATCGGTTTGCATCTATCACCGCGGGCAGAGCTGGGACTTATATACAAGAGATTGCATTCAGAGGCATTCGATCAGCTTTACCTTAAGATCCGTAGTCACTTTGGTGCTAAACCAATAGAGATGAAAAGCGCATTTCGTAAGATGATCAGACTAAAAAATGAAGGTAAGACGATGACGGTAGGCTTTCTTGCCGATCAGCGGCCATCAAGAAAACAGGATCAATACTGGACAACCTTTCTTAATCAGGATACGCCTGTGCAGACCGGAATGGGAAAGATTGGCGCTCACCTGGGGATGCCGGTGGCTTATCTCGACATTATAAAAATTAAGAGGGGGTATTATACAGGGAAAATAGAGGTTTTATCTACCAACGCCAGTATGGAGAGGGATTATGACATCATGGAACGTTATATGCGAAAGCTGGAAGAGACCGTTTTAAAGGAGCCGGCCTATTATCTGTGGTCACATAACCGCTGGAAGTTTAAGAAAATTGAGGCAGTACAATAGGATTTATAATGATTAATGAGCAGAATGAAATGGTGAAAACATCGGTGGTCATATTGAACTGGAACGGGAAAAGACTGCTTGAACAGTTTCTCCCTTCCGTGGTTGAACACTCTCTGAGCGATGAGTGCAGGGTTGTTGTTGCCGATAACGATTCTTCCGATGAGTCCGTGGCGTTTCTGAAAACAATCTATCCCAACCTGCCATTGATCATTCTCGATAAAAACTACGGGTTTGCCGATGGATACAATAAAGCTTTACAGCAGGAAGAATCAGAATATGTGATTTTATTGAACTCTGACGTTGAAACAACACCCGGCTGGCTTCAACCGCTGATCTCATTTATGGATTCTCACCCTGAGGTAGCTGCCGTACAGCCTAAGATTCGCTCCTACAGAGAGAAGAACAGGTTTGAGTATGCCGGGGCTGCAGGTGGTTTTATCGATCGCTACGGTTATCCTTTCTGCAGGGGTCGTATTCTGGAGGTGGTGGAAGAAGACAAGGGGCAGTACGATACTCCGATTCCGCTTTTTTGGGCTACAGGAGCGTGTCTCTGTATACGTAAGAAAGACTTTACTGAAGCGGGAGGATTAGATGCGCGTTTCTTCGCACATATGGAAGAGATTGATCTTTGCTGGCGGTTAAATGCACGTGGACGGAAAGTGATGTGTGTGCCTGCATCGGTTGTTTACCATGTGGGCGGCGCCTCACTGAGCAAGGATAACCCGAGAAAAGTATATCTCAACTTCCGCAATAACCTGTTGATGCTTCATAAGAACCTGCCACAATCGGGTTATCATTCAACTTTTATGATACGTTATTTCTTTGATCTTCTGGCTTGTCTGCACCTGTTACTGCGGGGCGATTTTAAGAGTGCACATGCTGTCATCAAAGCGCACACCGATTTTCTGAAGATGCGTTCATCCTATCATCCTCTCCGGCTTGAGAATTTAAGAAAAACGAGTGTGAAACATATCCCGGTGCAATACAGAAAAAGCATTTTACTGAGTTATTATCTGAGAGGGAAGAAAACCTATGACTCAATTTTCAGAACCGGGAGAATGCTCACTCAAAGTGAAAGCTCAGAGTGACCATCCGCTGGGTGGCCTTTGATAATGATTGTGCATATTTTTGCAGTGATGCATCTTTCAGATCGGGACGTTCCTTTTCCAGTATATCTATCAACCCAAAACTGAACTTCAACTCGGGTGACAGTTTAAAAAGCGGCAGATAAAAATCGCATCCAACGCCTAACTCAATTCCAACATCAAACGGTTTTAACAAGACAGCCCTGTTCTTCCGGGATGCCAGCTCCACACTTCCATAACCTCCCACGAGTGCATATGGCCTGAAGTTGTTGAATCTCTCTCCGGAGATCTTTAAATGAAGGGGAAGTGCGATGTAATTGTTCCTGATGCGTGATCTGTATTCCTCTCCCGATGCTTGTTCCCTAAAGACAAAACGCTTGTCCCCGAGATAGAGCGTTGGTATGGCACGTAAATTCATGTATCTGTTCAGATAAAGGTCGTTGATAATACCCACTGATAAGCCGGGAGAATAATGAGGGATCTCGGAAAACCAAACCTCGCCGTTTTCATTCAAATAACCCGATTGCGTAAGTATCAGATCCTGTGTATGCAAGCCAAGGGTGAACCCGAGATGGAACAACCGCTGGTCGGCATAGGGTTGGTGTTGCAGCTTGCGTTCCTGACCTGTGAGATGCAATGAAAACCAAAGCAGCAACAGAAGTAGGTATATTGGTCTTTTACTCATTCGTTGTTTAAACGCAGTTGATCGACAGATATTGTCTCAACAGATTGATAAAGATAACAGAAAACAATTTTTTATTAATAAAAAACTTTTTACCTTTGTATCAACAAAAAAATCCATTTACATTAACTAACTTATTATTCATTATGGCTTACGTAATTAGTGAAGATTGCATTGCATGTGGAACCTGTATCGACGAATGTCCTGTTGATGCAATATCAGAAGGTGATATCTATGTGATTGATCCCGATGTATGTACTGACTGCGGCACTTGCGCAGAAGTATGCCCCACAGAAGCAATCCATCCAGAATAGATAAACTGGCTTATGGAATAAAAAAGCTGAACAATCACTGTTCAGCTTTTTTATTGATAAGTATGCGCAAAAAAAACGTCTCCAGAAGAGACGTTTTCAAATTATATGTAACGGTTGATTAACCGTTTACCTGTGCCATGTGAGCAACAAGGTCTAGCACTTTGTTGGAATAACCCCATTCGTTGTCATACCAGCTGATTACCTTGACGAAGGTAGGGCTTAACTGAATACCTGCTTTTTCGTCGAAGACAGATGTACGTGCTTCGCCGATGAAATCGCTCGATACCACATCTTCGTTGGTATATCCGAGGATACCTTTCAGTTCGCCTTCAGAAGCTTCCTTCATCGCTGCACAAATCTCTTCGTAAGTGGTCTCTTTAGCCAGACGTACGGTGAGATCAACCACAGAGACGTTGAGTGTAGGAACACGCAACGACATACCGGTAAGTTTGCCGTTCAGTTCAGGGATCACCTTGCCCACAGCCTTGGCAGCTCCGGTAGATGAAGGAATGATGTTGGCTGATGCAGCACGTCCACCTCTCCAGTCTTTGGCGGAGGGACCATCCACAGTCTTCTGTGTAGCTGTAGTAGAATGTACAGTAGTCATTAATCCTTCGAGGACACCGAATTTGTCGTTCAGTACTTTCGTTACGGGAGCAAGACAGTTGGTGGTACAGGAAGCGTTGGAGACGAATTGTTCACCCTTGGTATAGGTCTTTTCGTTCACACCCATCACATACATACGTGTGTCATCCTTTGAGGGAGCAGACATCACTACATATTTTGCACCAGCGTCAATGTGTGCCTGTGCTTTATCTTTCGAGAGGAACAAACCTGTAGATTCAACTACATATTCTGCACCTACCGCATCCCATTTCAAGTCTGCCGGGTTTCTTTCTGCACTTACACGAATGGTGTTTCCGTTCACTACCAGGTTGCCATCTTTCACATCAACAGTTCCTTTGAACTGACCGTGGATGGTGTCGTATTTTAACATATAAGCGATGTAATCTACATCGAGCAAGTCGTTGATACCCACAACCTGGATATCATCTCTGTTTTGAGCTGCACGGAAAACCAAACGTCCGATGCGACCGAATCCGTTAATACCTACTTTAATCATACTTTATTGAGTTTTATTTGTTAAAAGTGTTCTTTATCTTTCTTGATGAATTCGTTCCCGTTATGCCGATAAGCTCACTTACTTATCTTTATGCTCATATTGATTGTCGAAAACGATCCCAAAAACCATCTTTTTAATTGAGTTACAAAATTACAAAATCTTTTCTTTTTAACGAAATTATTTGTATCAAAAAACTGTAATTTTTTGGTTTTGAGAAAGACGAATGTGCTGTTCAGGTAGAAAAGGGTGAGGTGATCATTGCACACCTGTGCATCAGGGTAGATATAGTTGAACAACGTAATGATACAAATGGTTTTTTCGCTATATAAATCAATTAATTGCAACTAAAAGAATACCGATTATCCGAAAAAAAAACGTATTATTGTACAAAATTTCCTTTAGACGAAATATTTATCGCGAGATTTATGGCAAAAATCAATGTTACTATAGCTAAAGAACGTTTTAAGGGAAGACTCAAGGTAAAGGAGGAGACCCGCAACTTTTATAACGGTATCTTTATCGATTTGGGTGAGTTGATCATGTTCACGGGGAATGTGATTAAACAGATATTTCATCCACCTTTTGAACACCGGGAATTAATCAAGCATGGCTTTCTGCTGGGGAATAAATCATTTGCACTGGTGGTGGTCACCGGCTTTATCATGGGATTGGTCCTCACCATGCAGATGAATCCCATTCTTGCCGACTTTGGTGCACAGACACTGCTGCCGGGGGTGATCGCTGTGTCGATGATACGTGAACTGGGGCCTGTAATCACGGGGCTGATATGTGCGGGTAAGATAAGTTCAGGTATAGGTGCCGAGATTGCGGCGATGAGAGTCACTGAGCAGATTGATGCAATGGAGGTCTCCGGTACACGTCCACTGAGTTTCGTTGTTGCTTCACGTGTATTGGCCACCACGATGGTCGTTCCGCTACTGGTGTTATTCGCTGATGCATTTAGTCTATTCGGAGCCTTCCTTGCTGTGAACATATTCGAAGATACATCTGTTACACTCTTCGTTAATCGTTCATTCTCAATGCTTGGTTTTATCGATCTGTTTCCATCCACGCTGAAGACAGTATTGTTTGGTTTTTTTATCGGTCTGATCGGTTGTTATAAAGGATATACCGCGGGCAGGGGCACCGAGTCAGTGGGAAAAGCAGCCAACTCAGCGGTGGTAGCATCATCGTTAACCATTTTCGTGATTGATTTGGTTTTTGTCTTAATTACAAGCATTCTGTAAATCGATATGGATAGAGAGAGAGTCATCGTTGTAGATAGTCTGTATAAGTCCTTTAAGGATAATCATATTTTGCATGGCATCGATCTGACGCTTCACAAGGGTGAAAACCTGGGGATTGTCGGCAAATCGGGTATCGGTAAATCTGTGCTGACTAAATGTATTGTCCGACTGATAGAACCTGATGCCGGTGGCATTGAAGTGATGGGAACGAACGTACTTGCATGTGACGATTCTGAACTGAATGAAGTAAGGAAGAAGGTAGGATATCTCTTTCAGGGAGGGGCATTGTACGATTCTATGAGTGTGCGTGAAAATCTTTCTTTTCCCATACGAAGGACACAATTTAAGGATAAGGAGCATGATACGGAGGAGCTGATTGAACGATCGCTCAGAAGTGTGGGGCTGTTGGATTCCATTGATAGCATGCCATCGGAGTTATCGGGTGGAATGAAAAAGCGAATTGCTTTGGCCAGAACATTGATCCTGAATCCGGGAATTATTCTCTATGATGAGCCTACAACCGGTCTGGACGCGGTAACATCTGGAGAAATAAGTGAATTGATGCTGAAAATACGGGAAGAGTATAATACCGCCTCCATTATTATAACACACGATATGAAGTGCGCCAAGATCGCCACCGACAGCATAAAAATTATGAGTGAAGGGATCTTCATTGTGGAGGGTACGTACGATGAATTGAGTCGTAGCGATGAAAAAGAGATAAGGGATTATTTTATTTAGCAAACTGGATTAAAGATGAAAAGAACAAAAAAAGCATTAAGGCTGGGTATTTTTATGGCTTCAGCACTCATATTGTTTATCGTTGCGGTTTATCTGATCGGAAGCAAGCAGAATCTGTTCTCGTCAAACACCGAAGTTCATGCTTCATTCAAGGATATTCGGGGTTTGATGTCCGGCAACATCGTCCGTTTTGCTGGAATTAACATTGGCACAGTGAATGATATCCGGATTGTAGCCGATTCTTCGGTAATCGTATCCATGACGATAAGGGATACCTATACCGATTTTATTTACAAGAACTCTGCTGTGCAGATAGGTCAGGAAGGTTTAATGGGAGGGAAGATCGTACTTATTTCCACCGGTGATCCTGCAACCGGTAAAGTGGAGGATGGCGATTATCTGCCTGTGGCCGATGGTCTTGATATTCAGGCAATGATTGCTCAGGCCACAGAGATGCTTGATGAAGCGAAGGGTACTGTAGCCAATTTGAGATCTATCACCGGTAAGTTTGATTCGGGCGACGGGGATATAGGACGCCTGTTAAATGAGAACTACCTTACAGATGCCCTCGAGACCGCAACCAGCAGCTTGAATGCATCCCTATCTGATCTGAATAAGATTACTGCGAAAATTAACAATGGCCAGGGTGACTTGGGAAAGTTGGTCAATGACGATTCGATCACCGTGGAGATGAACAGGATCATGGCCAACTTAACTTCTACTACAGGGAAAGCTGATTCATTGGTTAACCAGCTCCATCAGACTTCCTATTCATTGAATCACGGTGAGGGTGTAATCCCCCGTCTGTTGAACGATAAGCAGATGGGATTGAATGTGGACACAGCCATCGCCAATGTGGATCAGGGTGTAGTGGAGATTACCAAAGCCGCGGAAACCATAGCCAACAGCTGGATTTTCAGGATTTTTTCCAAGAAAAAAGACAAAGACAAAGACAAAGACAAAGA
>JADMKJ010000206.1:5887-11935 GCA_015478855.1 Proteiniphilum sp. | reverse complement strand
AAAGACAAAGACAAAGACAAAGACAAAGAAGTGGAAGAGGTAACTCATGAATTTAAAGTGAATCCGGGAGATACCATAATCATACCGCCAAGTGATAACAGTTTACCCGAATTGCACGAAAGAAGTAAATAGCTCTTCGATTTTATTTAAAACTAAGGTAAACAACGATAATTTAAACATTTTAATCCTGCTTGATGTTATCTGACTAAGTTGAGGCACTATTTATTTTTATAATATTTAAAATATCATTGTTATGGGAATTTTATCATGGATTTTATTAGGCCTTATTGCCGGAGCTATAGCTAAGGCAATCCGTCCGGGCAAGGATCCCGGTGGCTGGTTGGTTACCATCTTAATTGGTATTATCGGTGCATTTGTTGGCGGCTGGATTGGTTCTTTTTTAGGATGGGGCACAGTGGATGAATTTAGCTTCAGAACACTGCTTCTTGCAATTGGGGGCTCCTTCCTTGTGCTTGTGATCTATGCAGCTTTACGAAGGAAACACTGAAAAAGGAATTGATTGTATCAGAAAGAGGGTGAATCACATTGTGATTACACCCTCTTATCGTTTCACAGCCTATATACATTTCATTGATTTCGTAAGATCTCTGGCTATCGCTGATACAAAGAAAATCAACTGGATGATTTATTACCCGTTAATGATTTCCCCGCCGTTGGGATGGAGACACTGGCCGCTCATGTAACTCGCGTCATCGGAGGCCAGGAAAAGAAAACAGGTGGCCACCTCGTTGGGCTCTCCGGCTCTGCCCAGGGGTGTGTCACTGCCAAATTCCGATACTCTTTTCTTGTCGAATGAGGATGCTATAAGGGGTGTCCATATGGGTCCCGGAGCTACCGCGTTCACGCGGATGTTCTTATGGGCCAGACTTTGCGCCAGGCTGCGTGTGAAGCCGACAACTGCTCCTTTGGTGGCTGCATAATCAATCAACTTCCCGCTTCCACGATAAGCTGTTACAGAGGTAGTATTCACGATGGCACTTCCTTTTTTCAAATGAGGCAGTGCATATTTTGTTACCCAAAAATAGGAGAAAACGTTGGTTTGAAAAGTGCGTGTCAACTGCTCTGTAGAGATATCTTCCAGGTGCTCACTTTCCCAATGCAAAGCTGCATTGTTAATCAGGATATCGAGTTTGGAGAACTTGTTGATTGTTCTCTCCACTGCTTTCCTGCAATTACTCTCTTTCGAGAGATCCCCTTTGATTAGCAGACATTGCCGGCCCATTTTTTCAATCTCTTTCTGAGTTGTTTTCGCATCTTCCGTTTCACTCAGGTAGGCGATGGCGATATCAGCGCCGTGAGATGCGAAGAGCAGCGCAGTAGCTTTTCCTATGCCGCTGTCTCCACCCGTGATGAGTGCCACCTTACCTTTTAATTTATCGTTACTTTCAACGGGATCACTCTGGGGCTCGGGTTTCATTTTATTTTCTTTCCCTGGTCTTCTTTGACTCTGTTTTGGACGTATCTGTGTTGTATCTTTTTTTTTCATATTGTCTGGTTTTACATATCAGTATTTTAATCTTTGATAAAGGAGAAAATGTTTGCCATTCATCCCGGATCAAATAAACGACTTTAAGTCATCATTATAATTTTTTGCTTAACCTATCATATATATCATAAAGGGGGTGTAATATCGCCCAGCGATACACCCCCCCTCATGAATAAATGATAGTGCAGGTTATTCCGATTTCGCTTCTGTGTTAACGAAGGAAACTGCAAGATCTGTCAGGGAAAGGTCGGTCGATTTCTCTTCATGCAGACTTGCCTCCAGTAATTGGGATACTTCAAAAAGACCCAGTGTTTTAGCCAATTCGGCTAAGCTGCCATAAGTTGCAATTTCATAGTGTTCCACTTTCTGCGAAGCGATGATAATAGCCACATCACGCACCATGGTACCTGCTTCGGTATCTTCCAGAATACTTTCCCCTTCTTTCAGGATGCCGTCAATGGCTTCACATTTCTTCTTTGCCGGTTTCTCACCCAATAGTTTAAAAGCCTCTTCCAGTCGTTTTATCTGACCTTCAGTCTGACTATAATGTTTTTTTATGCTGCTTTTCAGCTCCTTCGATGTCGCAGCGGTTTCCATTTTCTTCAATCCTTTCTGAATCTCATTCTCGGCATAATAGATATCCTTGAATGAATCCACCAGAAATTCCTGCAGCTTTCCCTGATCTTCTGCTTTCAGTTTGGTTTCACTTTTTTTTGTAGCAGGTGCTTTTTTATCGGTTTCTTTTTTTGTTGTCATAATAATGTTGTTTTTGATATAAAAAATAAACTTAGTTCATTATTTCCATCTATTCGCAAACTCAATTTTTATCTTTCCCGGTACTGATTATCTGTCCCAGTAACGACCCTTTTTGATCGCTTTGACAAAATCGGCCGGATTCCCATTTTTTACAATACCGCTCTCTGTTGTAAGATCCTTACCAATCACATCCAGGATAAACCTGACAGCAGCTCCATTTGCCGATAATGGTTTAAAATGGAAATAGGTATCTCGTACAAACTCCTTATAACGGGGATCTGACAGCATCATTGTAAACATATCAGGTGATCCGTCAGGAACAGCTGTTGCATCGAACAGGACACAGGAGGTGGTGAGCACGGAATCATCCGCTTCAATCTCTTTACCCTGACTGTCCCGGATGATCCCAAGATGAGATGCAACAACTCTCACCATTGCGCCTTCACCCGTAAGTGTCTCCTTCAGTTTTTTCAACTGAGAGCCATCCACACCCTCATCACAGAGAATGGCTACTTTCCGTGTTCTGATAGAATCATTCTTTTGATTCTTCAGGATGCTCAGTGCCGGCGATTCCTTTAACCTGGGCTTCACAATGATGGTTTCATATTCCTCCGGTGTGGCATCGGGACTATGTTGCATATTCTCCGGAACACCCCCGGGAACGGGTATACCCAACTGTGTGGCAACCTGGCCAGCAAGCTCTTTATCTACCATCCTGATCATCTTCAGCACATTCTGACGTATAGCGATTCGTTTCACCTTGCCCAGCTCAAAGCTGAAAGCGTCGGCAATATGTTTCTGCTCCACATCGGTCTGACTGTTATAGAAAAGAATCGCCTGAGAATAGTGATCGAGGAAGCTCTGGCTCCGTGCGCGCACCTTATGCGCCTCGATACGTTCCCTGTGACTTGTGAAACCACCCTCCTCCTTTGTTGACTGCAGTGGGTAATTATCACTGATAGTGTTGGGGTGGTAACTGGTTTCATCCACAGGGATGGTCATCCTGTGCATCCCGTCTTTCTGGTTATTGACTACCGGCACTACAGGTCGATTGATGGGTATCTCATGAAAATTGGGTCCACCGAGACGTGATATCTGGGTGTCGGTATATGAGAAAAGACGTCCCTGCAATAGTGGATCATTGGAGAAGTCAATGCCGGGAACAACATGCCCCGGGTGAAAGGCAACCTGTTCCGTTTCGGCGAAGAAATTGTCGGGATTGCGGTTCAGCGTCATCCTGCCGACGATCAGCACAGGCACAAGCTCTTCTGGTACCAACTTCGTGGGATCGAGCAGATCAAAATCGAACTTGAACTCATCTTCCTCCGGGATAACCTGTACCCCCAGATCCCACTCCGGGAATTCACCCAGCTGTATGGCATCCCACAGATCACGTCTGTGAAAATCAGTGTCTTTACCGGCGATCTTCTGGTTCTCATCCCATACCAGTGAGTGCAGTCCCATTGTCGGTTTCCAATGAAACTTCACGAAGAAAGATTCATCTTTTTCATTGATGAACCGGAAAGAGTGCGTGCCAAAGCCCTCCATCATCCGGTAGCTGCGGGGTATAGCCCTGTCACTCATTAGCCACATCACCGTATGGAATGTCTCAGGTGAGGTGGAGACAAAATCCCAGAAGGTGTCATGTGCAGAAGCTGCCTGTGGTATTTCATTTCGTGGTTCTGGTTTTACAGCATGAATCAGATCAGGAAACTTGATGGCATCCTGTATAAAAAAAGGAGCTACATTGTTACCCACCAGGTCAAAGATCCCTTCATCGGTGTAGAACTTGACGGCAAACCCTCTAACATCACGGGCCATATCGGTTGAACCGCGCCCCCCCTGTACGGTAGAAAAGCGTACAAAGAGCGGGGTCTCTTTGCCTTTTTCAGTAAGAAATTTAGCTTTTGTGAATTGCGGAATGGGGTTGGTGACCCTGAAGACACCGTGTGCTCCCGATCCTCTTGCATGTACGATACGTTCGGGTATGCGCTCATGATCGAAATGGGTGATCTTCTCACGCATGATGAAATCCTCCAGCAATGAAGGACCACGCTCCCCGGCCTTCAGGGTATTGCTGTCATCATTGATCAGCAGACCCTGATTGGTTGTCATTCTATTACCGTAACCCCCGCCTTTGTTCACAGCCAGATCTTTCTGCTTGGCGTTATCAGGTGTGTCGGGGCGCACTTCAAGTGAAACCTTTTTATCGGCCTCACTCATCTCCACAGGATCAGGATCTTTTAGCTCAATCACTGATACTTTTGCCGGTTCGGTACCCTTACCCGGAATAGTTGGGTTCTTCCCCGACTTATCTGCACTCTTTTTTTTCTGAGAACCGTTCGACTCTGTTTTACTGCTTTCTTTTTTCATGGGTAATGTTTTTAATCAATCAAAAAACGAATAACAGATACAAATAAAGGTGGGACACTCATTCTTCGATGATTCCCGCGGATAATGTAGCCTGAACCACCTCAGTGGATGAGATGAGTTCCACCTTTAATTGTTTAATAGTCTGAAGTGAAGAAGAAAAGATCAGAGCGAATCCCGCATCGCTTTGATCTTGTCGTGTGAAATTTTGATGGACGCCTGCTGACGAATGATGATTGTTCTCTGTTCAGGGGTGAGTTCTTCGCATTCAAGAGCTTCATTATATGCCCTGAGAGCTGCATCTTCTCCATCCTCGCAGTTATCAAGGATCGCTTTTCTGTCTGCCCCGGAGAAGAATGCTTTCACATCCATCCAGGCACGATAGATCTTACCGGATAACTTGGTACCCTGTTCTATCTCTCTGCCTGTTTTGGCAATTTCGGCTACTAGTTCTGTATGAAAGGATCTGCTTTGATCAATTCTTTCCTGGAAAACAAATTTCAGGTCGGCATCCTCCGGTTTCAGTTCCTCGATGGCTTTTTGATAACCCTCGA
Organism: Proteiniphilum sp.; assembly: GCA_015478855.1. Classification (GTDB taxonomy): domain Bacteria; phylum Bacteroidota; class Bacteroidia; order Bacteroidales; family Dysgonomonadaceae; genus Proteiniphilum. The sequence goes on along the minus strand of JADMKJ010000206.1, from coordinate 6,748 downwards.
CTCTGTCGTTGTTAATTAGTACAAGATCGTTTAACGTTTCAATTTGATTCTTTAAGTAATCCATAACTTTCAATTTTAATTAATCCATAGTTAATGCACGTGATTATAACATACAGATTTTTTCATTGTTCGAAATAGAATTACTAATAAATTATAAATTAGTGGACTATGCAGGATGCACCACTTGCCACATCAGTTATTGACGAGGTGTTAAATTGTAATTACTATTGGTTGTTTCTTTTATTTCCCGATTTATAGATGATTGTTTCTGCTTTTTGGGTTACTGCGAGATAACCGTATTGGACTGATGCAAGCACCGGTTTAAGCAATTCAAGGAAATTCTCTACATTAACATCAGAATCAATAATCTCAATTACTACCGGCAGTTTTTCGCTCACTTCCCAAAATTTATAGGAATGAATCACTGAGCTGGCCCCGTACCCTAAGATACCTTTTATAACTGTAGCACCTGCAAGCCCCTCTTCTTTTGCTTTAAAAACAATATGCTCGTAGAGTAACCCATCTTTGTATTTGTCAGTTGAACTGAGGTAAATACGAAGGACCGAAGCAGTCGTTTTATTTTCCATATCAGATAGCTTTAATAATTAACCTGCCAAAAAAGACAGCGAAAAGCCCCAGGATGAAGCTCAACCCTGAATATGTTGCAAAACGGAAGAACTCGTTGTTTTGTAAAAGGATAAATGCATCATTGGAGAAAGTGGAGTAGGTGGTGAACCCGCCACATATACCCACAGTGAGGAAGAGTCGCCATTCGGGAGAAATGAAATCTCCTTTTTCTGATAAACCGAAAAGTATACCGATAATAAAACTCCCGATAATATTCACGGTGAAAGTGCCCCA
>JADMKJ010000206.1:3676-5787 GCA_015478855.1 Proteiniphilum sp. | reverse complement strand
TTTTGCAATGATCCTTTTATTCACTCCGTCCATCTTATTCACAATTTTCGTTTGTATCGCATATAAACCCAGATGCCAAGCAGCAGCAGCAGCGAAGCGGTGAAGAGCGGCACATAATAAATATCCACAGGATCAACAAGAAGAGCAATCACCATTGCTCCCACAGAGATGATCACAGCAGCAACAGCATACCCTTTCTCTTCGTAAAACCAGGCATAGGGGAACAGATGTGCACCTGTGATAATCGCATAAGCCATGATGAAATAATCGGGATACTTCACGAAGATAAAAATCAAAAACGGGAAATAGATCAGTTGTGCAAAATTGAGCCATAACCCAAGAGGCTGTAGCGGGTTGTCTTTTATCTTCCAGGTTGTTTTTAATATTTTCGAAAAAGCAAATGCCAGAGGTAGCAATACCCCTCCCAGAATGAAGGTGAACACACTTTTCTCGTAGGAGGAATTCAGTGTAAACCTCCAGATGATGAAAATCCCGAACCAGCAAACGGTTGCCGCCAGTATAAAGTCAACACCGTTTTTTGCTTTCAGACTGATCTCTGCTTTCAGCTCTTCCAGGCCCTTTTCTCTTTCATTTTTGTCGCGCATGATTGATGTTTCAATGAACAGTTATTTTAATATGTCAGCAGTTGAACAACGATGATACCTGTAATCAGTGCTATGCCAAAGCTCAGCAGCGTACCAATTAGTATGTACTCTGTGAGTTTTCGCTCTTTCGACTCTTTCAGATCACCGAAACGAAAAACAGATTTGGCTGCGATCAGAAATCCTATCGCCTCCCAGTGGCCGGTAACAACAAAAGTGAAGATCAGCAGCCGTTCAAGTATGCCAATATATTTCCCTGCATTGTTTAGTGATTCATCGCTGCTGCTGTTCAGTGAGTCTGACCATTTTGACATCACTACCTGTATCACGATACCTGAAACGACAGTGATGAGAACCAGGGCGGTAACATAAATCCAGATGACACTGTTATCATGCAGAGGAGGTAAAGTGATATCAGGTTTAAACCAAAAATACCAGATTGCGGTGATACCAATCAGATGTAGCGCCTGATCAGTCAGAAACCACCATGGTTTATGCTCTCCTTTTTGTGCATAGATTTTGATGATATCAATCACTCCGTGCAGCAACACAATCAACAACGCCGGGAGCCACCCGTTCCGGTCCCAGAGCACCAGCCATACCAGTGCCCCGTGCAACAGCAAGTGAAGGAAAAGCTTCACCGACCTGATCTTCTTCTCTTCCTTTTCTGCAACCCACGCCCCGGGTTGCAGAATGAAGTCGCCCACAAAATGTGCCAGCAACAATTTCAACAGTATAATCATAGCAATCGCTTTTTGATCTTATTTCTAAATACCTGTATGATGGTCAATATTTCATCCGCGTTGGCTCTGTTCCATCTGCCGCTGACGCCGCTCTGCTTGATACCCAGCTTTTTGCCTATCTCCTCCTGCGTGATGCCAGGATCACGTAAAATGATTCCCATCAGTTCGGCAGATGAGATGGACCATCTGTTCATAAATGTGCCGGCCAGCTTAAGATAAAGATTGATCTCCTGATCGAACTCCTGCCATGGTGTTTTTACAGCCAGGGTGTTTTTCTCTTTCTTCAGTGAGCTGAACTGTTCCCCTGCGTACACAAACGCGGGTCCATTGCTTTCCGAGATCCTTTTTCCGGCGTAGGTCTTCTCCCCAATGCCAATAGCCATTCGTACATCAATGGTACTTGACTTCTTCTTCTTATCCACCGGTTCGATATTCCTGATCAGTGCTTTGATCATCAATGCTTTTTGAAGTGCCTCCTCCGGGTTGCTGATCTCTACCTGGAAAAAGTCACCCCAAACCACCTCCCACTGTTTCGGTGTTTTACCCCACTGGTTCAATAGTGATTGAAGGGGTACCAACCATTTATCCTGCTCCTTCAGTTTTCTTGAAGCGATAATATCTCCTTTGAGAACGGCTATCATAATCATTTTATCATTTAATGATGCAATAGTACGAATTATTGCTGAATTATGCAATATTTTTTGTTATTGTTGAAACATGCAATAATAAGATTTATGGTGCCATAGGGCAATTGAGCATCTACCAG
>JADMKJ010000206.1:0-3576 GCA_015478855.1 Proteiniphilum sp. | reverse complement strand
GCTTCGCAAACCGGACATGGTTAGATCTGTTTATAAAAGCAAATGTAGTAATTATTATGAAAGTGTGATATAAATTTTAACAAGAATGTTTATCAAAGCGATGAAAGATTAACGATCTGACCGTCAGGTAAGTATTGCTATTTGTCCTGAAGCGGGGGCGTGTCAGCGATGAGTAGAGACAATCTGTCTGTTATTTCAGCTTTACCGTATCAGCAGGAAGAGAGAACCGGCTGCTGTTATCACCCATAATGTGATGCCTAGCAGGAAGCTTCTGGCCCCTGACTGTTTGATCTGATTGATGGTGATATTGGAGCCGATAAGAAACAGTGCGACAACCATCCCTCTTCTTCCCAGCCAGCTGAAATGAGCATAACTGGACTCAAAAGCAGGGAAAATATTGGCAAAGAGTATTGCAGCTACAAAGAGAAGGATAAACCAGGGGAATTTGATTGAACGCTTGTCGCCGTTCTTACTGAAAAGAGCCAGCAGGACAGAGAGCGGAATAATCCATAATGCACGTATCAGCTTCACCGTAGTGGCCACCTGCAGCGCTTGTTCACCATAGATGGCCCCTGCACCTACAACCGAGCTGGTGTCGTGTATTGCAATAGCCGCCCAGTTGCCGAAAACTTCCTGGCTCAATCCAAGCCGTTGCCCTATAAAAGGGAAGAGCAGCAGTGCGATGGCGTTCAGGACAAACACCACGATCAGGGCGAATGAATTTTGATAACTCTCGCTCCTGATGATGGGTGCCACAGCCGCGATGGCACTCCCTCCACAAATTGCCGTCCCTGTGGCAATCAGCAGCGTTATATTTTTCTCTACCCTGAAGAGTCTGCCGAGAATGATGCCGCCGGCCATCACCAGTGTTACTGAGAAGAGCGTTTGCAAGAAACCGGTTTTAGATGCTGTGATCACCTCCTCCAGTCCCATCCCGAACCCGAGGAGAACAATCGATAACTGTAAAATCCTGGAGGTATAGCGATGCATTGAAGCATGCTTTATCCCCAGAAGAGAAAAAATCATTCCAATGCAGAGCGCAATCGCCGGTGAAACAAAGGGTAAAAAACAAAAACAGATAATCACCCAATAGAGTTGGCTTATATCACCCAGGGTGTCATTGAATCTGTGGAACACGTAAGATATTTTTATGTTATTCATTCCGATACTTTATGGGGACAAAAGTAACCTCTTGATATAACACAAACAAATACCGAATTCTTATACAGTATAACTACAGGTTATAGCTAAGGAGAAAATTTTCAAAAAGTTCAATCTGGCGACTTTTATGTCCCAGCTTGTATGCTATGCGGAATTGACGAGGGATGGAAAATCCTGAAACCTTTAATTTCACAAGGGTTTTAAGTTGTAATTCACCGGAGACCGCTTTTTCTGATATCATCGCCATGCCATCGAAATCGAGCAGGAAATTTTTAATGGATTCTGTACTACCCAGATGAATGAGTGTATTGATATGCTCAATATCTATTCCATGCTGAGAAAAAGTCTCTTTTATCACTTCCAGTGTGCCGGAGCCCTGCTCCCTGAGGACAACAGGGAATCGCGATAACTCCTCTTTGGTGATTGTCTCCCGTTTTGCGTAGACACTGTTGGAGCCGGTGACCACAATCAGTTCATCGTCGAGAAACTTCTTATACCTGATATCAGATTGGGATGATACGTTTTCTACAAGTGCTATATCCACTGCATTCCCGATCAACTGTTGCTCCATTTCAAATGAATTCCCGTTCATTAAACTGATCATTATTTCAGGATACCGTTTGTGAAACGATGCGATCACTTGTGGTATCACATATTGTGCAATGGTCGAACTGGCACCGATCTTGAATTCACCCCCAATGGTGTGTTGCAGTTCTCCCATTTCAAAATCGAGTTCACGGTACTGCCGGTCGATCTGCTTGAAGGTATGATACACTTTCTCACCTGCCCGGGTAAGGTAAATCTTATTGCCCTTGCGTTCGAATAGGTTGATATGATACCTCTCTTCCAGCTCTTTGATGTGCCTTGTTACCGCAGGTTGACTGATAATCAATTCATCTGCTGCCTTTGAGAAGCTGAGGTTTTCAACCACTGAAATAAAAACGGTATCTCTGTAATCCATTCACTCCATTCAGTTGTTCTGATTCGTCTGCAATCAGAAATTTAAAGGATGTAAAATTACACTTTTAAACCAATAAAACGAAACTGCCTTTTTTATCATAGAAAAGTACCGCTGACATTGAATTCATGGATATGTATCTCTCTGACAGCTTCTAAACAGGTGAATCGCCTCATGTGCAAAAATAGATAATAAATATTTATCTTTGCAGGGATCAAACCACCGATGTTTTTACAGAGGATCAACAGCACATCATCATTAACAGGTAAATCATATGAACCCTGCCCTGAGACGAAATTTCAGACAGATAATTCTGTTTTTGCTAACAACACCTTTACTCATCGCCTGCGGTATAAAGAGTAATGCCGGTATGAAGCAATCCTCCCCGCAAGAGGGAAGTATAGATGTAAGAGCGTATCCGGCATATAAACATGTTATTGGCCTGGACACAACTTTTGCAAAAATAGTGATTCCTGATCAGGGAAGCATTACCGGAGCAGATGGTACCTATTCCATCGCATTACCGGATGGGAGAAGTCTGTTTTTGATGGGTGATTCCTATACGGGTCCGGTCACAAATGGTAGTCGTGCCATGTCTGACCATATGTTCCGAAACGCATATATTCTTTATGATAATGATCGTGTAACAGCATTGATTGATGCCAACGGAGAGAACAGCTCCGCAGCAATACCACCCGGGGTGACAAACGAACATGAAGAATGGTACTGGCCCGGTCATGGTTTCGCAAGAGATAACAGGTTGTACATTTTTCAAACATTGATGTATCAGGGAGAGCCCGGGATGTGGGGATTCAGATACAGAACGACAGACATCCTGGAGTATAGCCTACCGGACATAACTCTGATAAGCACTACAAAGATTCCCTTTGAAGGCTCAACCGACATTCATTTTGGTATGGCCGTGCTTGATGATCAAGATTACATCTATATCTATGCGCAGGTGGATGTGGACAATGGTTCGAACCCTGTCTCCGATGCATTGGTGGCACGTACGACCATCGACAAGCTCTATACGGCGTGGGAGTACTACGACGGCTCATCATGGACTCCCCGTTCGGCTGATGCGGTGAAAATGGAAGGCCTCTCTTCCGTTCCGGTCTCATCACAGTTTAACGTGTTCAGGCTGAAGGATAAATATGTCTTACTGACACAGTCCAAACAGTTTAATTCCGGAGAGATCTATACATTTATTTCCGATTACCCCCAGGGACCCTGGTATAATAAAAAGATGATTTATAAAATTCAGGAAAAAAAGAATCCGAATCTATTCACATACAATGCCATGGCACATCCCCAATTCAAAAAAGAGGGAAAGATACTGATCAGCTACAATGTCAACAATGTAGATTTTGCAGAACAGCATGATGATGTCTCCACTTATCGTCCCCGCTTTTTTTGGATAGATATTGATGAAATTGTGGGTGAATGAAATGATC
>JADMKJ010000205.1 GCA_015478855.1 Proteiniphilum sp. | reverse complement strand
GTACCCAGAGCCGGGATCGAACCGGCATGGAAGTGAATCCACTGGTGTTTGAGACCAGCGCGTCTACCAATTCCGCCATCTGGGCATTGTAGAAAAGTGAGTGCAAAAGTACATATATTTTCGGGATTACAAAGAAGATCTCCTTTTTTTTACACTATTGAACCTTTTTTTCCACCTATATTTTGTATCTTTAAGGGTAAAATTGATGGTAGTCAAAACAAATTGTCAGGAGATAATGTTAAACCTACGGAGTGAATCTAACATAAAAAACGTTTGGTGACAAAACATATTTCACATTATACATATATATAATCTTAGTGATGAGAAACAACAATAATTATTGCGTAATTATGAGTGGCGGTGTGGGAAGCCGCTTCTGGCCCTTTAGCAAGGAGGATAAACCCAAACAGTTTCTTGATTTTTTCGGTACAGGACGATCATTGCTGCAAAGCACCTACGATAGGTTCAGTAAAATTGTACCTCCGGAAAATATCTATATCGTTACCAACGATATCTATGCTGAAATGACAAGAGCCCAGCTACCAGAGTTGAACGAGTATCAGCTCTTACTGGAGCCGTTGAGAAGGAACACCGCCCCTGCCATTGCCTTTGCATCATTCAGAATCAGGGCTGTCAATCCACAGGCCAATATTATCGTGGCTCCCTCCGATCATCTGATCATGAATGAGGATCAGTTTGCCGGTGATATTAAAAAGGGGTTGGCGTTCGTGGCAGAAAATCCGGTGCTGCTCACACTGGGTATTATGCCCGGCAGGCCGGAGACAGGCTATGGTTACATCCAGGTGGAGGAGAGTTCCACGGATGGCATCCAGAAGGTAAAAGCCTTTACCGAAAAACCCAACCTTGAACTGGCCATGAAATTTGTAGAGAGTGGTGAGTTCATGTGGAACTCCGGTATTTTCCTGTGGAATGTGAATAGTATTATCGATGCATTCAGAAAATACCTTCCCGACATAGTTCAGAAATTCAACGAGGGTAAAGAGCTGTTCAACACCCCTCAGGAGAAGCAGTTCGTGGATGCCAGCTTCCCTTTCTGTCAAAATATATCCATCGATTACGGGGTACTCGAAAAAGCCGACAATGTGTATGTGAATATCTCCAACTTCGGGTGGAGCGACCTGGGTACCTGGGGTTCACTACACGAAATATCAAAGTGTGATGAGAACAACAATGCCAATCTGAACTGCAATGCACTGTTTATTGAAAGCAACGATAATGTAGTAGCCATGAGTGAGAACAAGCTGGTTGTTTTACAGGGGCTTGAAGATTACATCGTGGCGGAGTCTGATAATGTGCTGCTTATTTGCAGGAAAAGTGAGGAGCAGCGTATCAAACATTTCGTGACGGATGTGAAATTCCGTTACGGTGATGAATATATTTAGGTGAGCTTACTCTTCCTCCGGCAATGATCGAGTGAGGAGTCGCACTTCTGCAATTTTTGCCGTCATGCTTCCGGGTGTGGCGGCAATTTTTATCGTAAAGGTCTCTTCACCGGTCAACGTCGCGGGGATAGGTATGAGCAGCACCTGAGGCTTCACGCCCTTACCGCCGGTCAGTGAGAGTGATTTCACCGGTTCCTCATTGATCAGAATATCAAAGATGCGTGACGGGTCCCCATTAAAGTAGGAGAGATAGAGAAAACGTGCTTTGCGCGCACTGTTTTTCAGTTCATAGCTGAACCATCCGCTTGCTTCACGCCAATGGGTATCTTCAATGATGCCCGTATGTGACTTTTCTGTTTTAATAAAGTGATCCGACTCCGGTTGTTGTTCACCGCATACCACCCTGTCCTCAGTGAACTCATCCAGTTTCAATCGTCCAACCTCTGCTATTTCCATCCTGAGGCGGATCTCTTCTGCTTCCTCCACCGTCGCCTGAGGCCAGTAGATGATATAGCGTGATTCGTGCAGGCTGAAGAAGGGTGTCAGCTCCATACCTCCGTCAAACGGTGTGGGATAGAGATTCGATAAACGAAATGTGAGCGGTTTTCCTGCTACCGGGGTGACAAAAGAAGCCATCTCATCGGGGTTGCCCACTACTATGGGCATCCTGTTCAGCGGGATCTGAGTGCCGTGTGCAATATGACCACCTCTGCTGTCATCGGCAAACAGACCGGTCATATCTTCCGTGCCTGTCGCGGCGGCTAGTACCAGCGGCCCGTATGCGAATGAGTAATGATTTGATTTGTCGGGGAGCTGCTCAGCCCTGATGCTCATCGGCAA
>JADMKJ010000204.1 GCA_015478855.1 Proteiniphilum sp. | reverse complement strand
GATGAAGGCGACAACTATCATTATGAAAAAGGGGCCTACAGCACCATTGAATTGAAGTGGGATGAAGCAACAGCCACCTTTACTGCTGGAAAGAGAGAAGGCAGTTTTTCCGGTATGGAAAAGAGACAGCAATTTCGTGTTGTTTTAATCAAGCCTGCCGGCAACACGCATCATGAGAAGAGCGAGACGGCTGTCTCCATCAACTATAACGGGAAGAAGAAAATCATCCGTTTTACATGACAGATCCATATAAAAGAAAATGAGAATGCGACAATTCCTATTACTGTCCCTGCTGATAACCCTCACAGCATCCTGTGCAGCAAAGAGAAATCAGCTCTCCTCACCCAACGGAAAGATCACCGCAGAGGTGCAAGCCACAAAGGGAGATGCCTATGGTCACGCCTCACTGACAATCACCTACAGGGATGGCAGTGACAAACATACCCTATTCGACAACCTGCTCACAGGAATGAAGACCGACAGGCAGAACCTGGCCGACAGTCTGCGACTTGTTGCTGTCTCCGCAGCGAACGAGATCATTGAGAACTACCAGATGATCACAGGAAAAGAGAGTAACTGCAGCAACCATGCTTTTGAGCAGGTCTACAGGTTCGAAAATCCCCGGGGTGAAAAAATAGATCTTATCCTGCGTACCTATGACGATGGAGTAGCCTTCCGTTATCGCTTCAACAGCACAATCGACCAGGAAAATATCACCCATGAAGCAACCACCTATCCCATTGCTGAGGGTGTGAACCGGTGGATACAACCCTATCATATTGATTACGAAGGATTCTACACACTCACCCAAAGCGGTGTTCCCGATCAGGAGCCACGTCGTAACAGCATCAATGGACTCTGGACCTATCCTCTGTTGTTGGAGCCACATGATTCACTCTTTGTGCTGATCACCGAAGCCAATATTCAACGGGGACAGTGCGGCTCACAGCTGACCAACAAGGATGACAGCACCCACTATCGCGTACACCCTGCCGATGATGCGCTTCCCTTTACAGGTACATGGGTATCGCCATGGCGTGTTCTGATCATTGGAGCGTTGTCAGACATTGTGGAATCGACACTGGTCACCGATGTGTCAGAACCCTCGAAGGTAACCGATATCAGCTGGATCACTCCCGGTCCGGCGGCATGGATCTACTGGGCATACAACAATGGATCCAACGATTTTCAGAGAGTAAAAGAGTATATCGACCTGGCAGCAGAAATGCAGTGGCCCTATAATCTGATCGACTGGAAGTGGAATGAGATGGGCAACGGTGGCACTGTGGAGGATGCCGTGCAATATGCCGGTGAGAAGGGAGTAAAATCGCTTTTGTGGTACAACTCATCCACCAGCTGGAATGGTGAGGGAGCACCCGGACCCCTTTATGTACTCAACGGAAAGGAGAGCAGGGTCAACGAGTATCAAAAACTGAATGAGATGGGTGTGTCGGGCATCAAGGTGGACTTCTTCAACGGAGATGGTCATAAGGAGATGGATTATTACATCGACCTGCTGGAAGATGCAGTCGATCACCGCCTCCTGATCAATTTCCATGGTGCTACGCTGCCACGAGGATGGCAGAGGACTTATCCGCATATGATGACGGTGGAAGCGGTCTATGGTGCTGAATGGTACAATAACCGGCCGATACTGACAGATCGGGCAGCACGACACAATACCACACTGCCCTTTACCAGAAACGTGGTAGGACCGATGGATTATACACCCGGCACTTTCAGCGATTCACAGCATCCGCATATCACCTCACATGGCCATGAGCTGGCATTGACAGTAGTCTTTGAGTCAGCATTGCAACATATGCCCGACCGTCCGGAATCATATCGCTCTCTGCCTCAAACGGTCAAAGAATTTCTTTCCGGCTTACCCACATCGTGGGATGAGACCAAACTGTTGAGCGGCTATCCGGGTGAAGAGGTGATCATGGCCCGAAGAAAGGGAACCAGTTGGTATATCGGCGGTCTCAACGGTAGCGATGAAGTACGTACGCTTTCATTCGATCTGTCTGCACTCACTGATGGTAACGGAAAGATCACTTTGATGAAAGATGGTACAGCAGAGAGATCTTTTGAGATTGAAGAACGTGCTGTACCCATCGGAACAGATACGAACATCCATATAAACTGTCTGCCCCGGGGCGGCTTTGTAGCAGTAATCAATTAAACAGGAAGCAACAGGTATGAACAGAATACAATTATTTCTCACCACGCTCATTTTACTTTTGTCATT
>JADMKJ010000203.1:1889-2253 GCA_015478855.1 Proteiniphilum sp. | reverse complement strand
GTTGCTGCACGTGAATTATCTGAGACCTTTTTACTCTTAGGTAGATATCCGGTTGAAGAAATGCCCTATTTCTTTAATAATGCTGATATATTGTTGCTTACGCTGAAAGATGAAGAAATATTTTCTTTAACTATTCCTTCAAAAGTTCAGTCTTACCTGGCTTTTGGTAAACCCATTGCATCAATGATTAATGGTATAAGTAACAAAGTTATAAATGATGCCCAATGTGGTTTCACTGCTAATGCAGGCGACGCAGATAAGTTAGCAGAAAATATCATTAAAGCTTATAACGCTCCAGCTTCTACACTAACGCAATTGGGTATTAACGGAAAAGATTACTATACCAAAGAATTCGATAAAACTG
>JADMKJ010000203.1:0-1879 GCA_015478855.1 Proteiniphilum sp. | reverse complement strand
TAAAACTGCAATCATCGATAGGTTGGAGAAAATATTCAACAATAATCTATAAAGTAGATTTTGATATTACTACGTAATTGTACAGAATGAAACGAATACTTATCACCGGTATCAATGGTTTTGTTGGTGCCAATTTTACAAACAATTGGTTCAAAAACCATTCAATATTTGGTCTGGATATTCATCAACCTGAGAAGGAGGGTGTGGAACGCATATTCGGCTGGGATGAACTGGGTAAGGTGCCTCCGGTGGATGCGATTGTGCATCTGGCGGGAAAGGCGCATGACACGAAGAACAGGAGCGAAGCTCAGGTTTACTTTGATGTGAACACCGGCCTCACACAAAAGATATTCGACTATTTCCTGCAGTCGGATGCGCGGACGTTTATCTTCTTCAGCTCGGTGAAAGCTGCTGCAGACAGTGTGCCGGGTGATGTGCTGACGGAGGAGGTTGTTCCGGCGCCGGTGGGTCCCTACGGTGAATCGAAGATCAGGGCGGAGGAGTATATCTTAAACAAGCTTTCAGCTGTTAGCGATCAGCTATTAGATAAAAGAGTATATATTTTGAGGCCCTGTATGATTCATGGGCCGGGGAACAAGGGGAACCTGAACCTGCTGTATAGTGTGGTGAAGAGGGGGATTCCCTGGCCGCTGGGTGCCTATGAGAACCGTCGTTCGTTCTGTTCCATCGGTAACATCTCCTATGTGGTGGAGCAGCTGATCGTTAAGGAGAACATTGAGAGTGGCATCTATCACGTGGGGGATGATGAGCCATTATCGACCAATGAACTGATCAGGTTGATCGGTGAATCGGTGGGGAAGAGGTCGCACATCTGGCAACTGCCGAAAGGGTTGATGAACGGTGCTGCTGCCATAGGCGGGGCTTTGAAGCTTCCACTCAACAAAGAGCGGTTGCGCAAACTCACGGAGAACTATGTGGTGAGCAATGCCAAGATTAAACAGGCACTGGGTATCGACAAAATGCCGGTATCGGCAAAGGAGGGGATGCGCAAAACGCTGGATAGTTTCAGGTAAAAACAAAATATGGGTACATTATTATCGTATGTCATTGTCTTGGTTTTGCTGCTTGCGGCAGAACTTTTTTATTTCAGGATCGCGGATCGGTTTAACATCATTGACAAACCAAACGATCGGAGTTCGCACAATTACATTACCATAAGGGGTGGGGGGATCATCTGGTGGGTGGCGGCGCTGCTGTTCCTGCTGTTTCATTTCTCTTCCCTGGGGTTGTGGTTCTTCGCGGGCATCACGCTGATCGCGGGTGTGAGCTTCGTGGATGACATCGTGACGCTGGGGCAGCGGGTGCGGCTGCTGTTTCACCTGCTGGCAATGAGCTGCGCTTTTTACCTTTCAGGGGTGTTCGGCATTTATCCCTGGTGGGCCATCGTGATTGGTTACATCGTCTTCATCGGCATCGTGAATGCCTATAACTTCATGGATGGCATCAACGGGATCACGGGCCTCTACAGCATCGCGGTGCTAGCATCGCTGCAATACGTGAATATGACCTACGGCAACTTTGTGCATCCGGACCTGATATGGTTCCCGATGCTGGCGTCGGTGGTGTTCCTCTTCTTCAACTTCCGGAAGAGGGCACGGTGCTTCGCGGGCGACGTGGGGAGCGTGGCCATCGCCTTCTGGATTGTGACGCTGTTGTTATTGCTGATCGTGAAGACGGAGAACCTGATATGGCTGGGCTTCCTGATGGTGTATGGCGTGGATGCGGTGATGACCATCGTGCATCGCCTCTATATGAAACAGAATATCATGGAGGCGCACCGGCTTCATTTTTACCAGATATTGGCGAACGAGAAAAAGATGCCGCACCGTTTGGTGTCGCTGATCTACTTCGGGGTGCA
>JADMKJ010000202.1 GCA_015478855.1 Proteiniphilum sp. | reverse complement strand
AAAGAAAAAGCACCTACCGTTTTATTCGGTAAGTGCTTGATAATGAAGTGACCCCGGAGGGGCTCGAACCCTCGACCCATTGATTAAGAGTCAATTGCTCTACCAGCTGAGCTACGGAGTCATTTTCAGGATGGCAAAGGTACGTATTTTTTTCTTTTCTGCGCACAATCTTTCACAGGAAATTCGGTGATATAGCCACATTTCAACACGGGGTGGTACAATAGCTAACCGCTACGGCGCACAAACAAAAGAGGAACAAACTTGAAATTTGTTCCTCTTTTATTTTTCATTACCAAAATCTTAGAGATTAGATAATTCTGAACCAGCTTTGAATTTCGCTGTTTTTTTAGCCGGAATGTCGATAGGTTTCTTTGTACGTGGGTTGATACCTTTTCTGGCGCTTCTTTCGGAAACAGAGAAAGTACCAAATCCAACCAATACAACTTTACCACCAGCTTTCACTTCAGCCGAAACTGTCTCAAGTGTTGCGTCCAATGCTTTTTTTGCATCTACTTTGCTAAGGCCTGATTTGTCAGCAATAGCACTAATTAGTTCTGATTTGTTCATAAGATACGTAAATAAAATAATTAAACATACTAAAAGTCAAGGCTGAGCCTTATTTTAGCGTCAAATATAAGCGTTAAATCGAAAACAATCAAGAAAAATGATAAAAAGTATTTGTTTTTTATAAAAAAAACCCTTTTATGGGGTGAAAATCCGCATATCAAGCAAAATAATACGTAATTTTGCGCCTCAACAGTTGATTATGAACATGTATAATTCTAAAAATAGCTTTGGAGGCTCGTTGCCTCAGGTAACAAAAAACATTATTATCATTAACGGGATTATCTGGTTAGCACAGTTTGTGCTGCTCAGAAGAGCCGATATTGATCTCACGCAGCAATTCGGACTTCATTTTCCCGCATCCGATTATTTCCGCATCTATCAGCTCGTCACATACATGTTCCTTCATGATCCCTGGTCAATCTCACATGTCTTCTTCAACATGTTCGCCGTATTCATGTTCGGACGAACACTGGAACAGGTGTGGGGACCGAAACGCTTTCTCACCTATTATCTGGTCACCGGTATAGGTGCTGGTCTGATACAGATGCTGGTACTTTACCTTCGTCTACAGGCTATAATGCCGCAAGAGATGTTCGCTTTTGTGAACAGTGTCACTGTAGGTGCTTCGGGATCAGTGTTCGGCATTCTGCTGGCATTCGGTATGCTGTTCCCCAATGCGCAGCTCTTCATCATCCCCTTCCCATTTCCCATCAAAGCCAAATGGTTCGTGATAGGCTACGGTTTGCTGGAGCTGGTCTTCGGTGTAGCCAACAGGTCAGGAGACAATGTTGCTCATTTTGCCCATTTGGGAGGGATGCTTTTCGGAATTTTCATGATATTATACTGGAAAAAGAGAGACAAGAATTATGGCGGAATTTATTGATACATTAAAACATAAGTATAAGACAGGTAGTGTGATTACAAGGCTCATTTTTATCAATGTCCTTGTTTTCATAGCGATGAAAATTATCGGTGTTTTCATTACACTCTTTAATATTCATTCTGTCGATCTCGTCTCATTCCTTGGAGTACCCTCTTATATTCCTCTGCTTTTAAGCCGTTTCTGGACACTCATCACCTACATGTTCGTGCATGAAGGTTTTCTTCATCTCCTCTTTAACATGCTCTGGCTCTACTGGTTCGGGCAGATTTTCCTTCAGTATTTCACCGGGCGGTCTCTCGGCAGTCTCTACGTGCTGGGGGGCCTTGCAGGAGCAATCCTCTATGTGGCCGCTTTCAATACAATCCCATATTATACCGATATGGGCAGCGGATGGATGATTGGTGCATCGGCAGCGGTGATGGCCATCGTAATGGGTGCCGCGTTTTATCGTCCCGAGGTGGAGTTGAGTCTGCTTTTTCTCGGGCGGATAAAGATTGTCTATATAGCCATCTTCGCTTTTGTACTCGATTTCCTCTCACTGGGTGATGCCACCAATCCGGGTGGACATGTTGCTCATATCGGAGGAGCACTGCTGGGCTTTCTTTTTGCCGTTCAGTATAAAAAAGGAAAGGACATCACTCACTGGATGAGCCGCATATTAGATTGGTTTGCAGCCCTGTTCAAACCCCGCCAAAAAATATCAAAATTGAAAGTGGAGTACAGCCGCAACGAAACAGACTGGGAGTACAACAAGAGAAAAAAGAGTGAACAGGAGGCTATTGATGCAATCCTGGATAAGCTAAAACAATCCGGTTACAGCAGTTTATCATCAGAAGAAAAAAAGAGACTTTTCGATGCGAGCAAAAAATAAAAAACCGAGATTCAGGGACATTGTCAAATGGATCATCTTTGCCACTAACATTGTTGCTATTATCCTGCTTTTCAGCTCTTTTCTATCCTGGAGAGTATCTCCCCTGAGGACCAACCTCTTTTCATATATCGGTTTAGGTTTCGGATTAATCTTCCTGCTCAATGTCGGTTATCTGTTTTTCTGGATGTTCTTCTCCAAGTGGAAGCTGGCTTTCATATCACTTCTTGCGATCCTACTCTGTCATAAGCCCGTGACTACATTCTTCCCCATGCACCTCTTGCCCGAACAGCCACCGCAGGGGGTTATCGAAGTGCTTACATACAACGTACAGGGCTTTCCCGAAGAGAGGAGCAAGAACTCCTCCGAACATCCGATCCTGGACTATATCGCAACTACCGATGCCGATATTGTCTGCCTGCAGGAATATCTGGTGAGCAAGACAGGTCAGTCGATCTTCTCACAGCGTGACGTGAACCGCATCCTCAACAAATACCCCTATCGTTCCGTCACCGGCTTGGAATCTTCGGGAAAATACCATATCTTCGGCTTGGCTTGCTTCTCAAAATACCCGATTGAGAAGACGCATGAGGTGGTGTTTGAGTCCTCCTACAACGGAGCAGCCGTATACACCATTAATATTGACGGGAAGAAACTGAGCGTTGCCAATGTACATCTGGAATCAAACAGCATCATGGCGGAAGACAAAAAGCTCTATAGTGATTTTCTCCAGAACAGCGATTCGGTGAAGCTTGAGCAGGTAACCAGCAACATCCGTAACCGTCTGGGTAGTGCCTACAGGATGCGCGCGCAACAAGTAGAGAAAGTGAAGAGGTTTCTTGAAACGCAGGAGACACATGGAACCATCATCTGCGGTGATTTCAATGACACACCCATCTCCTACAGTTACCACCGGATGAAGAAAGGGTTAAAGGATGCTTATGTATCCACTGCATTCGGTCCCGGCATCACCTATCACAAGGATCTCTTCCTGTTTCGCATCGATTACATCATGCACAGTGAAAATATCAATGCTTTTAAAACGAAGGTGGACAAATTGAAGTATTCCGATCACTATCCGCTCAGAACCTATCTGAAATTAGATGAGATCGGAAATGTATTGACAGAAATAAATGAATGATCACATGTACAAAATAAGTAAGGAATTTCCATTCTCGGCTGCACACTCTCTTTTCGGATTGGCTGATGACCATCCCTGCAGCCGTATGCACGGACACAATTATGTGGTAACCGTTCATCTGCGGTCGAAGGAACTCAATAAACAAGGGTTTGTCCGTGATTACAATGAACTGAGATTGGTAAAGGAATATATCGATTCCACATTAGACCACAGGAACCTCAATGATATCCTCACGCCGCTGAACTCCTCAGCAGAGAATCTGGCGAAAATGCTTTATGACGTTTTCAAGCCGCTGCTACCAGAACTTTATGCTATTGAGGTCAGTGAAACACCAAAAACATCAGCCGTCTATGAGCCTGACAGTCAATGAGATTTTCTACTCTCTCCAGGGTGAGGGTGGGCGCACGGGACAGCCATCCATTTTTATCAGGCTGGCAAAGTGCAATCTGGCCTGCAGCTACTGTGACACTGATTTCGAGCGGGGCGTAAAGATGACTCTTGAGGATATTTACACCGAAATAAAAAAATATGGATGCCGATGGATCATCTGGACAGGTGGTGAACCCACACTGCAACTCACCGATCAGGTGGTGGCGTTCTTCCGTGAAAGAGGGTACATGCAGGCCATTGAGACCAATGGTACCAGGAGGGTACCCGCGGGTATTGACTATATCACCTGCAGCCCGAAGCAACATTTCGAAAAAGTAAGAGAACTTATACCCGAGGTGGATGAACTGCGCTTTCCCATTCAGCTGGGTGATCCCCTGCCCGACATTTCCATCCTCCCAAAAACGGAACGTTATCTGCTGAGTCCCATTTTCGACGATAACACCATCATTCAGGAGAATGTGGACTACTGCATCGCACTCATCAAGGAGAACCCGGTGTGGGCATTGAGCCTTCAGACACATAAACTGATCGGGATACGCTGATATGACAAAATTCGAGGTAACCATACTGGGTTGCGGATCGGCAATGCCCACCACACTGCACAACCCCCCTTCTCAGCTGATAGACCTGCATGAGAAGCTCTTTATGATCGACTGCGGTGAGGGGACACAACTTCAGATGAGGAAGTACAAATCTCGCATGAGCAAGCTTCACAGCCTCTTCATCTCCCATCTGCATGGTGATCATATCTTCGGGTTACCGGGACTGCTCTCTACCCTCAGCATGCTTGGCAGAACAAATGAATTGAATCTCTATGCACACAGGGAGATCGATTTCTTATTAGACCCCTTGCTGGGTTATCTGGGTAAATATATCTCATTCAGGATTAATCTCATCCCGCTGAATCCCGACGGGGATGAGCTGCTGTTCGAGAACAGATCGATGAAGGTAACCTCCTTCCCGCTGAAGCACCGCATCGCCACCAACGGTTTTCTCTTCGAGGAGAAGGAGACTCCCAGGCATATCATCAGGGAGATGATCGATTTCTACAGGATACCGCTGCGACAGATTAGTGACATCAAAGAGGGAGCCGATTATATCACATCAGACGGCACCGTTATTCGCAATGAGATACTCACCCTTCCCGGCAACCCGGCAAAGAGATATGCCTACTGCTCCGATACGGCCTACGCTCCCGGGATCATCCCATATATTGAGGGGGTGGATCTGCTATATCATGAAGCCACGTTTGCCGAGAGTGAACTGGTCCGTGCCGGTGAGACATATCACTCCACAGCCCGCCAGGCAGCAGAGATAGCCAGGGATGCCGGCGTAAAGAAACTGGTTATAGGGCATTTCTCCTCCCGCTATAACGAGCTGGAGACACTTTTAAAGGAGGCAGTGGCAGTTTTTCCGGATACAGAACTTGCCGATGAAGGAAAAGTGCTACCTTTGTGAAGCAAACAACAACCTATGAGGCAAATCTACTCCATCCTGCTGATGACACTCCTTTTCTGTTCTACCGGCCTGCCGGCCTACACGCAGGAGGGTAACACGCAGAAGGGCAACAAGCAGATTGTCACGGAGGAGGCTGAGAACAAGACGAAGATAAAGGTTATTGAGAGCAGGATCATCATCGAAAATCTACCCAAGGATGATCTGCTGGAGATATATAATATCATGGGTGTGAAAGTATTCAGCCGGCGGGTAAAGGCAGGCACCAACGAGTACACCCTCTCCCTGACCCGGGGATATTACATCATTAAAATTGGGGAGATCACCAAAAAAATCGCAATAAGATAAATTCTTACCCTTTAACAGTTTCAATTTGTTGCATTTGTTCTCTTTTTTATACCTTTGTGATTCCATTTTTAAAAATCAATTACGCAAACGGTAACAAGCAAATTATGAAAATAGCTATTGTAGGTACCAGCGGAGCGGTAGGTCAGGAGTTACTCCGCGTGCTGGAAGAGAGAAACTTCCCCCTCGATGAACTTGTTTTATTCGGCTCTTCAAGAAGTGCCGGAACATCATACACATTCAAAGGCAGGCAGATCACGGTGAAGGAGTTACAGCACAACGACGACTTCAGGGGAGTAGACATCGCGTTCGTTTCGGCCGGCGGTGGCACCTCAGTTGCGTTTGCCGACACCATCACCAAACATGGAGCCATCATGATTGATAATTCCAGCGCTTTCCGCATGGATGAAGATGTACCTCTTGTTGTGCCGGAGGTGAATGCGGAGGATGCATTGAACCGCCCGCGCAACATCATCGCCAACCCCAACTGTACCACCGCACAGCTGGTGGTAACACTCAAGGCGATTGAAGATATCACCCACATAAAGAAAGTACATGTAGCCACCTATCAGGCCGCATCGGGAGCAGGTGCTGCCGCCATGCAGGAGCTGGAAGAACAGCACAACCAGTTGATTAAAGGTGAGGAGCCCACGGTCTCCAGGTTCGCCTATCAGCTGGCTTACAATCTCATCCCCCAGGTAGATGTTTTCACCGACAACGGTTACACGAAGGAGGAGATGAAGATGTACCACGAGACGCGCAAGATCATGCACTCCAACATTGAGGTGAGTGCCACCTGCGTCAGGGTACCGGTGATGCGCGCCCACTCTGAAGCTATCTGGCTGGAGACCGAACGTCCCCTGTCACTGGAGGAGGCACGTGAAGCGTTCAGCAAGGCTGAGGGAGTGGTCGTGATTGACAACCCGGAGAAGAAAGAATACCCCATGCCGCTTGACCTCAGCGGCAAAGATCCTGTCTATGTGGGGCGTATTCGCAAGGACCTGACCAACGAGAAGGGACTGAGCTTCTGGTCTGTATCGGACCAGATCCGTAAGGGAGCAGCGTTGAACGCGGTGCAGATCGCCGAATATCTGATTAAACAGCAATAACCTATCCACTGAGGGTGTCACATCTTGTGAGACCCTCATCACGCAAAATTTTGAAAATCATTCTATTCGACGGGGTATGCAACTTCTGCAACGCCACCGTCAATTTCATTTTGAAACGGGACAAGGAGGGTCTTTTTCGTTTTACACCCCAGCAAAGCGTGAAAGGGAAGGAGATATTGGCCCGACTGGGAAGAGAGGAGAGCGATTTGAATGCGCTTATCTTTATCGATGAGGATGAATTGCTTGAAGGGATGGATGCCGTGATTGGCATTTCTACATACCTGAAAGGCTACACCTGCATCTCCCGGCTACTCAGCGCACTCCCGCGGAGGGTGACACATGCAGCGTATGCCTTCGTCGCAAGGAACAGGTACAGGTGGTTCGGGAAAAGAGAGGCCTGCCGTATGCCCCTGCCCGGTGAACAGCACAGGTTTCTATAAGAAATCAACCATTCACAAGCAGTCATGCTGTTCTACTTCCTGAACGGTCATCACAACACCGCCCACACAAAAAAGAAGATGATCAGACCCACGGTTATCAGCTTGAGCACCAACCCCGTAATATAACCAAGAAAGGCTCCGGTGGCATGCTTTGCAGCATGGAGGAACTTTGTTCCCGAAAGGAGTCCTCCGGCGAAGGCACCAACAAAGGGCCCGAAGATAATGCCCCACGGTCCCAGGAAGAAGCCAAACAGCAGGCCGATGGTTGCCCCCCAAACCACTCTCTTGTTACCTCCCATTTTTTTGGTGCCCCACACGGGAAGGATATTATCGAGCACAGTGATCACAACAGCAACTATTCCAAGGATGACAATGGTCAGCCAGGAGATATCATCCTGTGTGGAGGGGATGAACTTCAGCATCAGCAAACCACCCCAGCTCATAGGTACACCCGGCAGGATAGGGGCCACTGTGCCAATTGCTCCCACAACCAGTAACAGTACTGCAACAATAATCAAGAGTGTATCTCCCATTTGCTAGTCGTGGTTATGAGGCTCATTTTCCAGATGATCATGCTGCAGATGATCATGCTGCATCAGTACACGGTGTGGAAGCGATCCGTGACCCAGGATCTCAATGGGGCATGATGCATAGGCTGAGGTGAGCCACTCCTGCGTCACGTTAGTGCCCGAATGGTAGTGCAGTCCCTGGTTCACGCAGGCGACATTCTTCACCAGTGAGATGATGGTACCCACATCGTGTGATACCAGCATGATGGCAATCTCTTTGTTGATATCACCCAGCAGCTTATAGAAGTTGGTTTCGAAACGCTTGTCCACGTAGGTGCTTGGCTCATCCAGAATGATCAGCCTGGGGTTGTCGATAATGGCTCTCCCCAACAGCACACGCTGCAACTGTCCACCCGACAGCTCACCGATGGCCCGTGGCAACAGGTTGGTGATGCCGAGCCGTTCAGCCACCTCTCTCACCTTCCACTTATCCTCTGCCGAATATCGCCTGAAAAGCTGCCTTTGGAGCGTGAGTCCCGACAGGATCACCTCCGACACGGAGATGGGGAATTTTTTGTCAATCTGGTTGATCTGGGGCAGATAGCCAATGTTGATGGAGGAGACAGGCTGCTCCTTCTCGTAAAAGGTGATCACCCCGGACTCGGGCTTGATGAGTCCCAGGATCGATCTTAAGAGGGTGGTCTTCCCTCCGCCGTTGGGACCAATCACACCCAGGAAATCATCACTGTAGATGGTGAGGGAGACATCCTTCAGCACATTGGGCTTGTGCTCGTACCCTACATTCAGGTTCGCTATCTCAATCAGCTTTTTCATCCTAATGGCGTGATAAAATTGTTGCGATTTTAATTAACTCCTCATCCCACTTATAGGTCATCGGGTCAATCTCAAACAACTCGGCGTCGATCTCTTCTGCTATCACCTTCGCATTCTTTGCATCGAAACCGCGTTGAATAAAGACAGTATTGATCTTCTCTTTCCTGGCGAGGTCTACCAGCTTCCTGATCTGGGAGGGTGAAGGGTTCTTCCCTTCAAACTCGATGCTGTATTGATGCAACCCGTAATCACGGGCAAAATAACCCAGCGCGGGATGAAAAATAATGAAAGCATCGGTCGAAGCATCCTGCAGCAACGCTCTGATAGTGCTGTCGGTGGCGTTGATCCTTTGCGAGAGCATTTCGTAATTGGAACGATAAAGCGGCTCATTGCCGGGATCCGCTTTTACCAGCGCTTCAAGCATATTTTTCGTGAAGACGCTCATTGCCACGGGTGATGACCACACATGGGGATCCAACGCACCTTCAGCATGATCGCGTCCCGCATGATCCGAATGATCATGGCTATGCTGATCACCCTCCATCAGGTCAATCCCCGTTGAACAGTCGACGATGGCGACATCCGGATTGTTCTGCTCCAGCCTGGCACTCCACACCTTCTCGAACCCCAGCTCTCCCACTCTGAAGTAGATATCGCTCTTCCCCATCTCGATCATCACCGATGGTGATGGTTCATAGGTCTCGGGGCTCGTTCCGGGAGGCACCAGCGTGTTGATGGTGTATGCATCACCCGCAAGCTGCTCCAGGAAGAAGCGTTGCGGCTCTATAGTCACTGTCACCACTCTCTCCCGGGCAGCGTCTTTGTTTTTCGTCGCTGAGTTGCATGCGAGCAGGAGAAGAGAGAGAGAAAGAATGGAGAGATATTTTTTCATTGGATCTTATTGAGTGACAAAAGTACGAATTTTAGCCTGTTGGTGGAAATAGTAAACAAAGATTTCCTATTTTTGTTTGTTCAAGATATTTATGAAAACCATTATTCAAACAACCGAAGACGGGTCACATACACTCTATGTGCCGGAGCTGGATGAGCATTACCACTCCACACATGGTGCCATACAGGAGTCGTTGCACGTCTACATCGATGCCGGGCTGCGGCATTGTAACCGCACTGAAATCAATCTGCTGGAGATAGGCTTCGGCACCGGGCTGAATGCTTTCCTCACACTGCTCGAGGCGGAGAAACAGCAGAAGAAGATTCATTACACCACCCTCGAGCTCTATCCCGTCTCTGTCTCAAACGCGACAATGCTCAATTTCAGCGATATCATCGATCCCTCACGGAGAGACGTCTTCGAAATACTTCACACTGCCGTATGGGAGGAGTGGGTGCAGATAACACCCCTCTTCTGGTTGAAAAAAATGAAAATGGATCTGCGTGACCTTCCGGCTACTCCGCCTGACGAGGAGGTTGATCTGATCTTCTACGATGCCTTTGCCCCGGAGAAACAGCCGGAGATGTGGAGGCAGGAGATCTTCAACTCACTTTTCAACTTAAGCCGTGACCAAGCCCTCCTCACCACCTACTGTGCCAAGGGAGCGGTGCGGCGGATGATCCAGTCCGCCGGCTTCACCGTGGAGCGCCTGCCCGGTCCCCCGGGAAAACGGGAGATGCTGCGCGCCATGAAAATGAAATAATTTTCCTGTAGGCTCAGAATAAAATGCTCTTCTCCACACAATGTAGCAGCATTCCGGTCTTTGTGAAGCAGCATTCCCGACCTTTGTGAAGCAGCATCCCCGACATCAATAAAGCAGCATTCCCGACATCAGTGAAGCAGCACTCCGGACCTTTGCGATGCAGCACCCCGACATCAATGAACCGGCATCCCGGAGCTCATTAATGTTGTTTTCGTTTCATCCTGAACAAGATGAGGTTGTTCCTTGTTTTTCAATAACAGAGACCAGTTTATCAATTTAAAATCAAGCACAATGAAATCAACAATTTTATTACTTACAATGGCGCTATTATTTACTCATCTACTGATGGCAGGTGACTACGAAAAAGACACTTTCCGCACCGACAGTGACAAGGAGCTGACCATCACCTTCATCAAGCATGGATCACTGATGCTCACCTACGAGGGTCAGCAGATACAGTTGGACCCGGTGACCATGTTTGCCGACTACAGTACCTTCGCAAAAGCCGATCTCATCCTGGTGACCCATGAGCATGGCGACCACCTCGATGCCAAGGCGATTGATGCGCTGACAAAAGATAATACGCGGTTGATACTCAACCCCTCCTCACGAGAAATACTGAATAAGGGTGAAGAGATCAGCAATGGTGAACGGCTGCAGCTGACCGATGCGATCACCCTGGATGCCGTCCCCGCATACAACACCACCCCGGGACGGGAGCAGTACCACCCCCGCCACCGCGACAACGGCTATATCCTCACCATCGACGGGCTACGCATCTACATTGCCGGCGATACCGAAGACATCCC
>JADMKJ010000201.1 GCA_015478855.1 Proteiniphilum sp. | reverse complement strand
TCTCCTCCATTTTCCGCTCAAGTAACCATTGGTAGGGTGTCTCACCGAAGCACTTTTTAAAATGGCGTGTGAAGGTCCTCAGACAGTCGTAGTGGCACAATTTAGCCAGCTCGCTCATCGTTTTCACCGAGGAGTAATGCATCAGCACACTATTTTCAAAGGTTCTTGATTTGGAAGCGCGTGGGATCAGCTTCACCAGGACGATCTCATTTTCGGGAGATGGTGTCACTCTGCTCTTCAGTCCATCGGTGAAAGTGAAGGTGCAGGATGCCACATCGGTGAGCAGGTACTTCCGTACCGGCTCCGACTTTTTACGTTTGTTATCTGTGTCCATGTTTTCCTTTTCTGAAAGTTCCTGAATAAATACCCGAATCAAGTGTAATACGGATGGAATACTGTCCGGCACGCAAGCCTGAGAGATGAATCACCTCAAAACCCATGTCGTACACTTCAAAATAGCTGTGTCTTGCTCCTCCGGCACCGGTAATCTCGATCCATGCTCCACCACGGTAATTCTCTACCGAGATGGCAATTGCATTTCCGTTCATACTATAAGCCTCCACCACCACAGGATCGGCTACTCTCATGCTCTGCATACTGTTCATTCTGGCCACACGGGTAGTACCTCCTTCTCTGCTCAATGCAATTTTATCTTCCAAATCGTCCTGGACTTTATTGTTTCCATTGATCGTGATGGAAAACGAGGAGGTAGTACAGAGTGCAGTGACGAATAACAGCAATAATAATTTTTTCATACGCATATTTTTATTATGAATTAGAGACACAAATATAGCACTTGAAAGACACACAAAACAATACCCTGGGTAAATTTTAACGGCAGAAGCACAACTATATAGCTCTATTCATGGTATTTAACAACACTCATTTTAACGCTATTTCATCGTTGAAAAGTGAGGTTTCAAGCCCTTTTTCGGTAATTTTTTTCTTTAATTGCGACTTTCTGACTCTTATGCTCTCCACGGTGGTGTTCATAAAGGTGGCCATTTGACGGTTGTCGGCGTTACATGCGAGCAGCATCAAGAGCATCCTCTCGTTGGCGTTAAAATAGTTCCCATCATCATGCAGACGGGTGTAGGCATAAAAAGTAGCATTGTCGGGTGTGAGTGTTTTTGATAACTCACGCAGGTCGGTTTCGGCATTTTTCAGGATAAGCTGCATCTCCTTGTACACTTTGGGGTTGCTGGAGACATAACGTTGCGTGAGCTGTTCAAACTCGCTCTGCAGGAAGGTGAGCCTGTCGGAGATAATGCCATAGAGCTGCAGCAGCCACTTACGCTTACCTGCCTCCTCGTTCAGGATAGAGGCCTGCAGATCCTGTTGTTCCATACGGTGCTCTGCCTGGAGCAGTTTCAGGTGAGACTTTCTTCTCACCCTTAACGCCGACATCAGAATAGTGATCAAGATGAGTACCAGCAACAGTGCGCCTATCACGATTCTTGAATTCTGTTCACGCACTCTCAGTGATTCGTTCTCCGCTTCGGTCAAATCATATTTTTTCTCCAGTTCAGTTATCTGTGTATCCAACCGGTCATTTACAGATTTTTTGAAGAAATCTGAAGCTTTTTTTCTATAATTATTAGCCAGTTCATAACTCATTTGCTTTTCAGCAATATTAGCAATATTCTCAAAGTATATATGATTGTAAATAAATGAGGTATCAACAATCATATCAACTGCCATCTGTGCATATAACATCGCGCTATCCAATTGATTCAAGCCCACATACCGATCTGATATATTAAAATAGACCCTAGAAACATCGATGGTCTCTTCCTGTATTTCAAACAATTGCAATTTTACCTTTTCTCTTTCCAGTGCTTTTTCCGGTTCACCAATAATGTCATAGTAAATGGACTGTGCGTTCAGGATAAAGTAGTTTTTTTCCGGTAATCTGTCGTAAAAAACAGTGATAGAATCAAGATACAACTTCCCTTTATTAAAATCTCGCTGTTGCATCTCGTTCCAGTAGAGCGCTAAAAAGGTATCGAAGAGATGGGTGGAATCTTTTTCCTGATGGGCAAAGCTGAGTGTCCGGTAAAAATATTCATCGGCAGAGATATAATTCCTGTTATTGTAATGAATGTTCCCAAGAAAATAATTGACAAGGTATCCCAGGGATGGATCTGGAGAGGGGATTGATTGAATAAGTTTGTCTGCTTCTCTCAGCGGTTCATATACCGTGCTGTCTTTTACACCCATCCGTGTACGTACAATCCCCTGATAGGCGAGTGCACGGA
>JADMKJ010000200.1 GCA_015478855.1 Proteiniphilum sp. | reverse complement strand
CCCGATGATCCTGCACGTGATCAGGATGTAACACCCCTTCTCTGGGAGATCAGAAGAGAGAGAAGAATGGAGATGATGTATGAAGGAAACAGAATCAAGGACTTGAGGAGATGGGAAAAATTATCCTATATGGATTATGACACCAATCCCGACAAGTATCTGGGTCCCTGGGTCAACTTCCCTGAGGAGTATCCAGAATATCTTCCCCACATGGTGGATGCGCTGCGGGTGAAGAAAGCGGATGGGAGTATCGTTACCTACAACGGATCGAATGCCAATGAAATGGTGGGATTCTACATGGTACGAAATGCCGTCAACCGTTTGGCGTTCACTTCACGGAGTTATCTTGCTCCTATCGGGCAACAACAGATTGATGATTATTCGATGAGAGGTTATACACTTACTCAAACCCAAGGTTGGTAGTTGCTCCTTTAATTCAATTGAAAACGAAGTAGAATTCTTAGTTGAAATATACTACTTGAGATTTCTATCTTCGTTTTCAATGGATTGATTCTATTCTCATTTCATCAACGATAAAGGCTTGTTAGGTGCCATGTTTTCGGAATAGTGGCACAATGATGTAAAACATTTTATTAATTACTGTGATGAAAAAAAATTTTGCGGTTCTTCTTTTTACAATATGTCTCTCCGGATATCTTCACGGACAGGCGAAGTATGTTTTTCTGTTTATTGGCGATGGAATGGGATTTACCCAGGTGAACACAACAGAGATGTACCTGGCTGAACTGGAAGGTCGGATTGGGGTTTCTCCACTTACTTTCACCCAATTCCCTGTGGCCTCTTTTGCCACCACCTACTCAACCTCCAATGGAGTCACCGATTCTGGTGCTGCCGGTACAGCGCTCGCAACCGGCAGTAAGACAAAGAACGGAGCCATAGGGGTTGATTCTTTAAATGCACCCTTGATTTCAATTGCCGAGAGAGCGAAACAAAAGGGGATGAAGGTAGGTATCGCTACGAATGTACGAATCAATCATGCTACACCGGCATCCTTCTATGCACACCGTGCCAGCAGGAACATGGGGTATGAGATTTTACTTGACCTGTTGGTCTCTGATTTTGATTTCTTTGCCGGGTCAGGTATCTCGGATCCGGAGCGATGGTATGACAAAACGCCTGCCGATAACATCTTTCCCAAGATTGACAGTGTCGGTTATGCAATTGTGTACGGGTACGAGTCATTTCTTGCGAATCAGGATAAAAAAGAGAAGGTGATGTTGATCAATAAGGGAGACAAGAGCAACAATAGCATCCCTTATGCCATTGACCGTACAAACGGTGATTTGACACTTGCCCATATTACTGATTGCGCCATACGCACGTTGGAAACAAATAACGAGAATGGTTTCTTTCTGATGGTAGAGAGTGGACAGCTTGACTGGGCCGGCCATGCCAACGACGGTGCCACGGTGATTCATGAAGTGATCGATTTGAATGAAGCCGTGAAGCGTGCCTATGATTTTTACCTGGAACATCCTGATGAAACCCTGATCCTTGTGACTGCCGATCATGAAACGGGGGGAGCTGTACTGGGTACCGGCAGCTCCACATTAAACCTGGCTGTGTTGCAGCACCAGAAAGTATCAAAAGGAACATTGTCTTCATACATCAGCAACATGAGAACAAATAGTGACAGACCGGTCACCTGGGAAGAGGTGAAGGATCTGCTTGCTGCCAATTTGGGGTTGTGGACAAATGTTCCCGTCAGCGAGTCGCAGGAGAAGAAGTTGGTTGAGCGATACAGAAAAAGCTTTATTGAAGGCGATCAAACCAAGGAAGAATCATTGTACCAGTCGGACGAGAAGCTTGCTTCAGAAGCGATCGCTCTTCTCAACAGCATTGCACGATTGGGATGGATCAGTGGCAGTCATAGTGCAAACTACGTTCCCGTTTTTGCCATCGGTGCCGGGGCTGATCTGTTTAAGGGGAAGATGGACAATACCGATATTCCCCGTTTCATCATGGAAGCTATGAATGAATGAATTAGGTACAGGGTGCCTCGATCAACATAAATTAATCACCATATATAAAATAAAACAACAATGAAAAAAATAAGCATCATATTCATCACGCTCACCCTTCTTTTTACGGTTACCATACAGGGGCAGAACAAAAAATATGAAGGGGAGGAGTCCTCCTACCAGAACAAGGATTTTTATGAGGTGCAAACTTTCGGCCACAAGTTCAAATCGAAAAGACCAAAGAATGTGATCCTGATGATTGGTGACGGGATGGGTGTGGCCCATGTCTTCGCGGGCTCCACAGCCAACCGGGGTGAGCTTTACCTGAATAATTTCAAGCATGTGGGCTTCTCACGTACCCAGTCGGCCAACCGTTATGTGACCGACTCAGGTGCAGGCGGAACAGCTATTGCCACCGGTCATAAGGCCAACAACTCATCTGTCGGTGTCGATGCTGAAGGGAATGCTGTTCCATCCATCATGGCGGTGGCAAAGAAAAACAAGCTGGCTACCGGCATCGTCGTGACGACCAGTCTCCTCGATGCCACTCCCGCCGATTTTGTATCGCATCAGCCCAGCCGCAAAATGATGCCGGAGATAGCTGCTGATTTTGTGGATGCCGGTCCGGACCTTTTTATTGGAGGAGGAATAGAACATTTCAGGAACAGGGAAGATGGTCGCAACCTTCTGGATGAATTGAGGGAGAAGGGATACCAGGTGTTTGACACGATCACCGAGGTTGAGAAAGTGAAAGAGGGTAAGCTGGCCGGTTTCCTGAAAGAGGGCAGAATCAGTCAGCGGGGTGATCAACTGGAGCGGACTACCGCTGTGGCGCTCGATATACTGGATGATCACAAAAAAGGGTTCTTCCTGATGGTGGAGCAATCAGAAATAGATGGCGGCGGACACGACAATGACATGCAATATACCGTGGAGGAGATGCTGGACTTCGACAAGACCATAGGCAAGGTGCTTGAATTCGCCGAAAAGGATGGCAGGACACTGGTGATAGTGACTGCCGACCATGAGACCGGCGGACTCACCCTGGTTGGCGGAGATGTGGAAACCGGTGAGGTGAGAGGCCGTTTCTCTACCGGAGGGCATACCGGCAACATGGTGCCCGTCTTCGCATATGGACCGGGGGCAGAGTTTTTCACCGGAATCGATGAAAACACATCTTTCTTCAATAAGCTTGTCAAGGTGCTTCGTTTAAAACAATAGTACACGCGGAGGAGTCTGGTATATACGGCTGTTTCATGTTTTACGCACGATAATTTCAAATCCTATGAAAAAGAATCTCATTAAGATCTATACCATCTCTCTATTGGTGTGGGTGGTAGTCAACGCCTGCACATGGCGGGAGAACGTGAAGTCGGAGCCTGCTGCCGAGCCTGTAGTGCTGGCTTATGTCACCGCCTGGAGCAGCATCATGCCTGATCCGGCGTATGTCACCCACATCAACTATGCCTTCGGGCATGTGAACGACCGTTTCGACGGGGTGCGGATCGACAATGAGGAGCGGCTACGCTCCATCGTGGAGTTGAAGAAACAGAAGCCCTCCCTCAGGGTGATGCTTTCCATAGGAGGGTGGGGCAGTGGCGGCTTCAGCGAGATGGCTGCCGATGAGACCACTCGAAAGGCGTTTGCTGCCGACTGTCACAGGGTGGTGCAGACGTTCGGGCTGGATGGCATCGACATGGACTGGGAGTATCCCACCAGCTCCCAATCCGGCATCTCCTCCACGCCCCACGACATGGACAACTTTACCCTGTTGATGCGCGACATACGGGAGGCGATCGGGAGCGAGAAGCTGTTGACATTCGCCTCGGCAGCCAATGCACATTATGTCGATTTCAAGGCGGTTGATCCTTATGTTGATTTTGTCAACATCATGACCTACGACATGGGTAACCCGCCGTACCACCATGCGGCATTGCATCAATCACCGCTCGTCAGGAATCTGTCGGCAGATGAGGCGGTAGAGGCTCACATCCTTGCCGGGATCCCTGCAGAGAGGCTCACACTGGGCATCCCCTTCTACGGCAGAGGGGGCGGTGAGTTGCCCAATTTCATCGATTACAGGGAGATCATCGAGCTCACAGACTACCAGACGCAATGGGATGAGGAGGCCATGGTGCCCTATCTGACCGACGGTGACGGGCAGTTTGTCTGCACCTTCGAGACAGCCCGGTCCATCGCTCTCAAATGTCTCTTCCTGAAAGAGAAAGGGATGTTGGGTGCCATGTACTGGGATTACAATGGCGATGATGCGGAAGGGACGCTGCGCAAGGCGGTTTACCACGGGGTGATGCACTCCAGATAGTGCATGCCGGCAGCGATTTGAGTGTGAGGCAGAGTAACATTGAGAGTTGTCTGTTTGCGTAAATAACACTACATTTGTTACAGACAAACCACGTATAACAACCATATTGGAGAGAAGCAATGATTTTTAATCAGGAGAAGTTATATAAGAATGTGATTGGCGTTATTTTCGGCGGTAAGTATCTCCAGGTGGCACGACTGGAAAATGGGATCATTGCGGAAAGCCTGCACAGGGAGATCAACAACCGGGAGTCGGAAGAGGTAATACTCGGGGAGATCATCAATGCCATCAGGAAGCTACACAACGATTCGGTACGGGGTATCGGTGTGGGGATGCCCAGCCTGGTGGACGTGAAGGCGGGCATCGTCTTCAAGCCGACCAATGTCCCCTCCTGGAACAAGGTTCACCTGAAAGATATCCTGGAAGAGCGATTCCATGTCCCCGTATACGTGAATAACGATGCCAACTGCTTTGCCCTTGGCGAGAAATACTTCGGCGTTGCCAAGGATTATGACAACATCGCAGGCATCACCATCGGTACCGGAATGGGTGTGGGAATCATCATCGACGGCAGGCTATACTCGGGACGTAACGCCGGTGCCGGTGAGTTTTGTTCCATCCCCTACAAGGAGTATGACTATGAATATTACTGCAGCATCAAATATTTCGAGGAGAAGTACGGGATTAGAAGTGACATGCTTTTTAAGAGAGCGAAAAAAAAGGATAAGATTGCACTGGCCATCTATGAGATCTTTGGTGTGGACCTTGGAAATGCGGTGAAGACCATCATGTTTGCCCTCGATCCCGATGCCATCGTGATTGGCGGGAAGCTGGCCGAGGCTTATGAGTTCTTCAGTGATTCGATGAACAAGACCATCAACACCTTCATCTACAAGAACACACTGAACCAGATCCATATATTACAGTCGCAGGAACCGGATATTTCACTCTACGGTGCAGCTGCCTTATGTTTTGAAGCGTAACAGACCCATGGCTAAGAAAGTAACCATCTATGATATTGCGGAGAAGCTCGGACTTTCTCCATCCACCGTCTCCCGGGCGCTCTCGGGCAACTCACTCATCACCAGCAAGACACGGGAGAGAGTGATCGCGGCTGCAGTGGAGACAGGGTATCTCAGCCCCAAAATGCTGAACAAGGCCATGACCATCGCAGTGGTCATTCCGGAGTCGGACAATTCTTTCTATCAACAGTTGCTGACCGCTCTGCAATACACCGTGCAGGATCACTACCTGCTGGCAATCCATTATTCTTTCAACTCGGTGATGATTGAGAAGGAAATTGTGGCACGGTTGGATCCCTCACGGGTCTGTTGCCTCCTCATTTCGCAGAGCATGGATACCTCCAACTCCTCTCATCTCACTGAACTGGAGAGAAAAGGGGTGCCGGTGATCTGCTTCAACCGTGTACACTATCAGCAACCCTGTCCGAAGTTTGTGACGGATAACTATATGGATGCCTATATGTTGACAAACCACCTGGTGACCTCGGGTTACCGGCGTATCGGCTTTGCCGCCAAGCATATTAGTTGTCCCATCTACAAGCAAAGGATTAAAGCCTACAAGGATGTGCTCAATGAGAATGAGATTGCTTTCAACCCTGATTATCTGATATACAGTGAACAGACCATCGAGGATATCCATGAGGTGACCACCCGCTTCATCAACCTGCCGGCAAGACCGGATGCGTTGATCCTTCCGGACTTCACAGCCACCCTGCAGGCCATCTCCATCGCAAAGTTGAAACACCTCTCCGTACCCGGTGACCTTGCAGTGGTGAGCTTCCAGGATGGACCCGAGTGTAAGTATATGACTCCCTCCATCACGGCCATTGAACATCCCTGCGCCGAGATGGGTGCCGAAATCGGGAAATTCGTGCTATCCCTCTGTAGGGAGCAGACCTATAACCGTGAAACCGTCAGAATCTTCAGTTCGAACCTGGTTATCAGGGGCTCATCGCTTCCGGTGGTATAGTTGACAATTGTCAGTAATCAGTAATCAGGGATCAGTAATCAGTAATCAGTTGTCAGTATTTTTTTAATCTAACGCTAAATGAGCAACATGTCAAAAATAGATTTCACACAAAGGAATGTAGGCATTGATCTTCTAAGGGCCCTCACCATGTTCGTAATGATCTTTGTGAACGACTTATGGAAAATAGATGATGTTCCACACTGGTTAGAGCACGCCACGCGTGGGGAGGATTTCATGGGATTGGCCGATGTGGTCTTCCCTGTTTTCCTGTTCGTGGTAGGAATGTCAATCCCTTTTGCCATCGAAAGAAGATACAGCAAGGGATTGTCAGTAGAATCCACTGTCGGACATATTCTCTCCCGTACCCTTGCATTATTGGTTATGGGGGCATTCATTGCCAATTCAGAAGCTCGATTGTCTTCTGATGTAAGTTATCAGATCGGTGTTTACTGGATACTCATGGTGACCGCCTTTATTTTAATCTGGAATCAATACCCACGGTCAAAAGATAGAACCCGAACAAATTTATATACAATTCTCAAAATCACGGGAGTGGTTATCTTGCTTTACCTTGCTATCACCTTCCGCGATCCCGAAGGGGGTGTGTTTGCAGCCCGTTGGGGAATTTTAGGTTTGATTGGCTGGGCTTATCTGTTCTGCGCAATGGTATACCTGTTCACGCGTGATCGACTTAGATATCTTATTCCTATCTGGGTAGCCCTGGTAATTATATGTATACTCGGCACGCGCATGAATGAAACGTGGGGAGGCACCGCCATCTTACAGTTGCCTCGTCCAAATTTCTACAATGATTTTCTGAATATCTTACACATTGGTAATGGCGCGCTACCCGCTTTCACGATGGGAGGCCTGATTATTTCTCTACTCAGTGCAAAATACATTCATCTGAATGATAAAAAGAAAGTACTCTATGTCACTGTTACTGTGGCTCTCTTTCTTCTGATGGGTTTCATTGCCCGTCAATTCTGGATCGTTTCCAAGCTGAGTGCTACCCCTCCCTGGATATTCTATGTGATTGCCATTGCCATTGCTACTTATGCCATCCTTACCTGGTTGTCCAATACTGGCAAAGCCGGATGGTTAAATATCATCAAACCTGCCGGGACAGCCACTCTCACATGTTATCTGATACCCTATGTTTCCTATGGAGTGGCAGATCTTACCGGAATTGTATTGCCCGATTGGCTCACACATGGATTGATAGGGATTGTCAATAGTCTTTGTTTCGCTCTCCTCATTATCGGACTCACCTGGTTATTGGGACGTGTCCATATCAAATTGAAAATCTGAATTAATAAAGTAATGATTGATCATGATGAAAAATATTCTATTGTCTATTCTGATTTTCACATTGGTAAGCATAACCGGTTGCACCCAGACAAAGCAGGAACAGGAAAAAGAGTATCCGATGTTCTGGACCTGGCTCGATTATCGCCCCGGGATGAATCTCGATTCAGTTTGCGCGGTAATGCAGGAAACGGGGTTGGATGGCCTTATCCTCAATGCACCCACTCCCGATGATTACCGCATTGCGATCCCCATAGCTCAGAAATATGGCATAGAGGTGTATGCCTGGTTGTGGACAATGAATCCGGAACATGACCGGGAGCAAATAGTGAAAGAGCATCCGGAATGGTTAAGCGTAAACCGAAATGGTGAGAGTCTGGCAGATACGAAAGCATACGTCGATTACTATAAATTCATGTCACCGGCCCTGCCTGAAGTCCGTGAGCATATCATAAAGAAAATAAGAGCCTATTGTGAAGTGGATGGGTTGAATGGTATCGCCATCGACTATCATCGATTTGTGGATGTCATACTGCCTACCACCCTCTGGCCCCGTTATGGCATCATACAAGACCGTGAGTATGCTGAATGGGACTACGGCTATCATCCGGAGATGATTCGCCTCTTCAAGGAAAAGTATGGCTATGATCCCAGAGAACTGGAGGATCCATCCACCGATGAACAATGGCTCCAATTCCGTTGTGACCAGATCACAGAAGTAGCCAATGAAATAGCAGAGGTAGTTCACTCCTATGGTAAGGTGATGGCCGCATCGCCCTTCCCAACACCTGCAATGTCGCGTCAGATGGTTCGGCAGGATTGGGGTAAATGGAATCTCGATATTGTCTTCCCAATGGTTTACCACAACTTTTACACCGGAGATGTCAGTTTTATCGAAGATTGTACAATAGACAACGTGGAACAAAAAAATTCAATGACCACCCTCTATTGCGGAATGATGGCTACCGACAGCCCGGAAATGTTTGAGTGCATGGACGCCGCACTCAATCACGGAGCTGAGGGAATTGCCATTTTCACCATGAATAATCTGCGCTCACCCGAGATTCGAGCCCAGTTTAAAGTATATGCCGACAAGGCCAGAGCTTTGCGTGCAGAATCCAAAGACAGCTCTCACCGGAGGCATGGAGCCACGTACCAATCCTTTTGAAAACAAGGGAATCATGGATGCAGTTGATATGCGAATGAAAGCCTACCGATTATAACTGATTGTAGCTATAATGAATGAACTTTATCTTGTAAAAATTCAACCGCAAACTTCCATTACTTTACCTGAAGCTGAATATCTACTGGAAAAAAATGCGATAACTCATCCCATTCAGCAATTGAACTGGGAGCAATTTCACTATTCACCAAAAGTAGCGTTCAGAATTGCTCATACCGGTGACAGAATATGGCTGAAATATTATGTATGTGAGAAATATATACGTGCTATGGAAACTCGTATAAATGGACGCGTTCATAAAGATAGCTGCGTAGAATTTTTCATCTCATTCGACAAAGAGAATTATTATAATTTTGAGTTTAATTGCATCGGTATTGCCCACGTGGCGTATGGTTCTGGAAGAAGTAAACGTAAGTTTGTGAACACCCAATTAATAGAGAAAATTGAAATACAGTCATCACTGGGTAATAAACCTTTTGATACCCGATCGGGAGATTTTACGTGGGAGATGATGATTCGCATTCCCATTGAGTGTTTTGCATTCAGTGATGTAAAAAACTTAAGCAATCTGAGCGGATCTGCCAATTTTTACAAATGCGGGGATGCCACAACAGAGCCGCATTATCTTTCCTGGAATTCCATTGAGACAGACAACCCGGACTTTCATCGTCCGGATTTTTTTGGAAAAGTCTTCTTTCCTGACTTGTCCCCTTCAAATTTAGTGCGGTCATAAAATGCAGTAAATCAGCGCGTATTTATTTTATTTTGCTAAATTTACCGCACTAAAGGTGTTTTTAGCATGAAAATTAGAGTCGTGAAAACAGCTTCAAATGCGAAAGCTGTTCAGGTAGTGCGGTATTACAACAATAAAAGGACCATCATGCGGCATGTTGGTTCAGCCCATACTCGAGAAGACCTTGATGATTTAGTGTTGTTGGCTGAAGAATGGATAAAAGACTATTCGGCGCAACTTTCTATCTTCCCTGATGAGAACCCGAACAAGTTATTACATCTGAATCATTGTACTTTCTTGGGTGTAAAGTACAGCTTTTTCCACAACCAAATAACTATCCTCCAGGAAAAAATTGGGCTGGGCGACCTTCCCTCTTTATTGAAAGATCTCGTTACAATAAGGATATTTGAACCGGCATCAAAGCTTCGTTCTTTAGAACTGATGGAGCGGTATTTTGGGATACATCATACTCGCAAAACGTACTACAAGATGGCTCCCGGATGGATCGAGTTCAAGGATGAGGTAGAAAGGGTGGTCATGAGCTTTGCCAAAAAGTGCTATTCATTCAATTACGAATTGCTTTTTTACGATGTCACGACACTTTACTTCGAGACTTTCGAAGAAGACGAGTTGCGAAAGAATGGATTCTCCAAGGACAACAAGTCCCAGCAACCACAGATATTGGTAGCTTTAATGGTCACCAGGGAAGGTTTTCCCATCGCGTACGAGATCTTCAGTGGCAATACTTTTGAAGGCCACACCATAATCCCCGTGGTCAAGGGATTCATTGAAAGAAACCAGGTGAAAGAGTTCACCGTGGTAGCCGATGCAGCTATGATCAGCGCGGATAATATCAGGGAGCTAACCAAGAACAACATCAATTATATTGTTGGAGCACGATTGGGGAACATCTCAGCCGAGTTACTGGAAACCATCGACAAGAACATCTGCCGGGAAGATGGCAAGAGCATCAGGTTGAAAACCGAGTTTGGATACCTAATTTGCAGTTATTCATCTGCTCGATACCGAAAGGAGCTCCACGAGATGAACAATCAAATAGAGAAAGCGAGAAAAGTCGTTGACCAACCCTCTAAAACCAAGAGGCTAAAGTTCATTCAAACCAAAAACCAAAAGGTCATGCTAAATGAAAAGCTGATTGACAAAACCAATAAGATCCTTGGCATCAAAGGATACTACACCAACCTGGAAGAAACCGTGGCAGACAACAAAGCCATAATAGAACGCTACCACGAGCTCTATAAAATCGAGCAGGCTTTTAGAATTTCAAAAAACGATCTTCAGACAAGGCCAATCTTTCATTTTAAAGAACAACCAATAAAGCTGCACGTGCTGATTTGCTTTGTAGCCCTTGTTGTATCAAAGCATATCGAATTGCAAACAGGTGTCTCGATCAAAAGGTTTATAGATGAATCGAAGAAGATAGTCGACGGACAACTCTTGAATCAAATTACAAACAAGGTGGCAATCGTGAAAGCTGAACCGACATTTAAAATGAGAGAGATAATACAAAAATTATTTCCACCGCACTAAAAGGGACAAGTCAGGACCGGAAGTGTTGATCAGTGTGCCATAAACATCAAAAGCCAGCGTCTGTTGCATA
>JADMKJ010000199.1 GCA_015478855.1 Proteiniphilum sp. | reverse complement strand
CTGCATGACATTATATCGAATTAAAATTCTTACAAATAAATAGTATGATATCCAATCGAAACAAGCAAACAGCAGTATCTATTTTGTTCATTATAAGCTGTGTGGCTGGAATTGCCGCGTGCTCAGAAACTCAGGCACATCAAACAGAAGAATTCTCAACGGCCGATTATGTAAATCCATTTATAGGGGCAAGTACCAGTACTTCGGCAGCCGGGGTTTATCACGGCTTGGGCAAAACATTTCCTGGTGCAACCACACCTTTTGGCATGGTACAGGTAAGTCCCAATACAATAACCGGCGGGGATAACAGTCCCGGGTACAGCTATGAACACAAGACGATAGAAGGTTTTGCTTTCACACAAATGAGCGGTGTGGGCTGGTTCGGAGATTTGGGTAATTTTCTTGTGATGCCAACAACCGGTGAATTGAAAAAGATTGCAGGAAAAGAGGACGGAAGCATCACCGGTTACAGATCTTATTACGATAAGAAAACCGAGGTTGCTGAGGCCGGATTCTATTCGGTGGATCTCATAGATTACGGGATCAATGTACAGAGCAGTACAACACCACGTTGTGGCATATTGAAGTTCACCTTTCCTGAAAACGACAAATCACGCATTCAGATTGATCTTGCCCGCAGGGTGGGAGGAACATCTGTGGAACAATATATAAAAGTGGTTGATAAATATACGATCAAAGGGTGGATGAAATGCACGCCTGATGGTGGTGGCTGGGGTGACGGAGAAGGTGATACAAACTATACTGTGCATTTTTTCGCCCGTTTCAGCAAGCCATTGGAAAACTATGGATTCTGGAGTGCCGACATACCTGATAGTTGGAGCAGGAAGAAAGATGATGTGGTGAGCATACCTTATCTAACCAGGGTGTCTGAGGCTCCCGTTAGTATGGGAAAGGAAGAAATGCAGGGGAAACATCTTGGATTCTATACCGAGTTCCCTACTCTGGAAGAAGAAGAAATTACACTGAAAGTTGGTATCTCCTTTGTGGATATGGAAGGGGCAGAAAATAATTTCAACAGTGAAATAGCCTCATTAGATTTCAATGAAGTGAAAACTAAGGCATATCAATTATGGGATGAAGAACTTAGCCGGATTAAAATATCAGGTGGGAGCGAGGATGAGAAGACAATATTCTATACTGCATTATATCATACGATGATCGATCCCAGAATATTTACCGATGCTGACGGTCGTTATATGGGAGGTGATAATGAAATTTATTCAACAAACGAAGCCTTTACCAAACGAACGATCTTCAGTGGATGGGATGTGTTTCGCAGTCAGTTCCCGCTACAAACAATAATAAATCCTTCATTGGTAAGTGATCAGATAAATTCGCTTGTTACCCTGGCAGAACAAAGTGGCAAGGAATATTATGAACGATGGGAGATCGTGAATGCTTATTCGGGATGCATGCTCGGGAATCCGGCACTTTCGGTACTTGCTGATGCCTATGTGAAAGGGATACGTACTTATGATTTAGAAAAAGCTTACGCATATGCGAAGAACAGTTCCCGCATGTTTGGTAACGATGAACTGGGATATACTCCGTCCGAACTAAGTATTTCACATACGTTGGAGTATGCCTATGCCGATTGGTGTATATCACAGCTCGCGCGTGGCATGGGTAAAGAGGAAGAAGCAAAGGAATATGCTCATAAATCGCAGGCATATCGAAATATTTTTGATAAGGATAAAGGATGGTTTCGCCCCCGCAAAACAGACGGATCATGGGAGCAGTGGCCGGAAAAAGCGCGTACAACTGAATGGTATGGGTGTGTGGAGTCAAATCCCTATCAGCAAGGATGGTTTGTACCACATGATATTGAGGGTATGGTAGAACTTATGGGTGGCAGAGAAGCAGTGCTGGCAGACCTGAACAACTTCTTTGAAAAAACCCCGGATGATTTATTGTGGAACGACTATTACAACCATGCCAATGAACCGGTGCATTTTGTGCCCTTTTTATTCAATAAACTAAATGAGCCATGGAACACACAGAAGTGGAGCAGGCTTATTTGTAAGAATGCATATAGGAACGAGGTAGAAGGTATTGTAGGTAACGAAGATG
This sequence comes from Proteiniphilum sp., assembly GCA_015478855.1. Classification (GTDB taxonomy): domain Bacteria; phylum Bacteroidota; class Bacteroidia; order Bacteroidales; family Dysgonomonadaceae; genus Proteiniphilum. Next base: position 184 of record JADMKJ010000199.1, on the reverse strand, counting down.
CCGGTCAGATGTCTGCATGGTACGTGCTAACAGCTTCGGGCATTCATCCTTCCTGCCCCGGGGACACAAGACTGGAGATTACCAGTCCCGTATTCGACAAGGTAGAGTTCCGGCTCGATCCTGATTATGTCCGGGGAGAGAAATTTACAATCATAGCTCATGACAATAGCCCGGCAAATATTTA